>CAITLA010000055.1 GCA_903893135.1 uncultured Syntrophaceae bacterium
ATGTACCGCGGTATAGCACGGCTTCTGGGCATGGTTATTGGCCCTCAGCCCGATTCCCTCAAAGGGGAAATCGTGGCCCTCCGGGAAAACTACGGAAAGTATGACTTCTTCTTCGTTCACGTGAAGGCAACAGATTCGCGGGGCGAAGATGGCAATTTCGATGCCAAGGTGAAGGTAATCGAAGAGGTAGACTCCCTGGTCCCCATGGTTACGGATCTCAAGCCTGATGTCTTGGTTATCACAGGTGACCACTCTACACCCGCGGCCCTTGCCTCCCATAGTTGGCATCCGTTGCCGGCACTTCTTTATTCGGCAACCGCGAGGCCGGACCGGGTCAAGCGATTTGGCGAGAGGGACTGTATCTCGGGCGGGTTGGGGAGGATACCGACGGTACATCTGATGGGGCTCGCCCTGGCCCATGCCGGAAGACTTGAGAAGTTCGGGGCATAGAACGAAACAACAGCGAAAGGAGTTCTGGGTAACCCAGAACCCCGTTCGTCAGTTTTCAATGGTGTTATTTGGGTTTTCGTTTTTCCAGTTCCTCGGCTCTCAGCTGCTTGCGAAGGATTTTGCCAACATTTGTTTTTGGAAGCTCCTTGCGGAACTCAATATCCCCCGGGAGCTTATATTTCGCCAGCTTTGTCGCGCAATATTCTAGAAGTTCTTTTTGGGTTGCTGTTTCGCCTTCTTTGAGTACACAGAACACCTTGACATTTTCCCCTCTCTTGGGATCAGGAACCCCGATAGCACATGCCTCCTGCACCTTGGGGTGCTCGTAGAATACCTCGTCAATGTCCCGTGGGTAGATGTTGAAGCCGCCGGAGATAATCATATCCTTCTTTCGATCCACGATGTAAAAATACCCGTCCTGATCCATCGTACCGATGTCTCCTGTATAACACCAGCCATCCCGAAGCGTGTTGGCCGTCTCGTCCGGCATATCTTTGTAGCCTTTCATTACCTGTGGTCCCTTAACGATAAGTTCCCCCGGCTCTCCTGCCGGTACGTCTGTCACACCATCATCAAGGCTGACAATACGGCACTCAGTATCTGAGACTGGTACGCCTACACTGCCAACCTTGCGGATACCGCCAAAAGGATTAATATGGGTAACCGGCGTCGTTTCTGTCAAACCGAACCCTTCGACAATCACGGCCCCTGTTATTCTCTCAAATTCATGGATAACTTCTACAGGCAGGGGAGCGCTCCCGGAAAATGCCCCTTTTATACAACTCATGTCTGTTTTTTTCAGGTCAGGGTGATTGAGCATTCCGATATACATGGTCGGTACAAGGGCTGCGAAGGTGGGCCTGAATTTTCTGATTGCTTCCAGCAGTGGTTCAGGCTGGGGTCGGGGGACCAATACCTGAGACCAACCGACATAGACGGCAAAATTCATGGCGGTGGACATCCCGAAGACATGAAAATAGGGAAGCGCTCCCAGGACGATTTGCGTTCCCCTCTCAAATTGGGGGAACCAGGCCGCCGCTTGCTGAACCTGTTTGCTCAGGTTGGCGTGGGTGAGCATGACGCCTTTTGATACCCCTGTTGTTCCTCCCGTGTACTGGTACATGGCCACATCCTGAAAACCCAACTTAACGGTCGGCGGCCTTTGCTGGTATTTGGCAATGCAATCCTTCCATGTAAATACATCCGGCGCCTGTTTGACATCGGCGGCAAGCTTTTTCTTTTTTGCGACGAGCGGGAAAAGAAGGTTCTTGGGAAATGGCAGATAATCACCTATGGAAGTGTATACGATCTGCCTGATCTTTGTCTTAGGCCGAAGATCGATCATTCGATTCGCCAGGAGATCAAGAGTGATAAGGGCTTTAGATCCGGAGTCATTGAACTGATGCTCGAGCTCGTGGTCTGTGTAGAGGGGATTATTCATCACCGTAATGGCGCCGATCTTCAATATGGAAAAATATGCCACTACGCAGGGGATAAGGTTTGGAAGAAGAATAGCCACAGCATCGCCCTGTTTTATGCCGAAATCGGCGAGGCATGTTGCAAATCTGTCCACCATCTCTTTAAATTGGCGATAAGTGAGTTTGTATCCCTGAAAGATAAGAGCCGTATTATCGGGAAACTCCTTCGCCGTCCTGTCCAGGATGTCCGGCATACATATCTCTTCGTAACTGATTGTTTCCGGCACCCCTTTTTCATAAGACTTTAGCCATGGTTTGTCCTGGTACCTGATCTTTTCAGCCATATGCATGCCCTCTTTTTCTGGTTAAGTGTTTTTTTAGGTCATGTAATGAATCCGGAAGCGAGCGAATGCTCAACGGCACTGTTCCTTAACGATCGAAGATTATCCGGTGTTTGCTGCGGAGAATCTCAAATATTGCATCGCGAACGGGGTGCATTTTACATCAAAGATGATACAAATACAACTTCAATAAAGTGTAAACAAAAAAGCCCCATGCATTGGCAGTGGGGCTTTCCAAAAAAGCTATAATCTTTTTTCAGATTAACTATTCAGTTGGTGCACACACATCTGCCCTCGGCTTCTCCTCTTCAAGTCCCATTGCCCGCCAGACAACTTCGGCAATGTCAAGAGAGGTCATCTTTTCTTCCTTTTCCCTCGCCTTGATGCCATCAGTTAACATGGTCAGGCAGAACGGGCATGCGACGGCAATGTTAGTTGCATTTGTGGCCATAGCCTGGTCGGTTCTCATATTATTGATTCTTTCACCATCATGTTCCTCCATCCACATTCTCGCCCCGCCGGCGCCGCAACAGAAGCTCTTGTCAAGTTTACGATCCATTTCTGCCAGTTTCATGCCGGGAATGGCGGTGAGAATCTTTCTCGGCTGATCATAGATATGGTTGTATCTGCCGAGGAAGCATGAATCATGATAAGTGAAAAGACCGTCTATGGGTTTTTTCATGGTGATCTTCCTTGCAGCGATCAGATCGGCGATGATCTCCGTATGATGGTATACCTCGTAGTTACCGCCGAAGTGGGGGTAATCTTTCTTCAGGGTATTATACCCGTGAGGACACGTGCAGATAATTTTTTTGACGCCATAGCCGTTCATGACCTCAATGTTTGTTTGCATCAAAGTCTGAGAGAGATATTCATTTCCTCCCCTCATGGCTGAATCACCACAGCAGCCCTCTTCGGTACCGAGGATGGCAAAACTGACGCCCGCTGTCTGGAGGATCTTTGCAAATGCGGCAGATACCTTCTTTCCCCTGTCATCGAACGATCCGGCGCATCCCACATAGAAGAGATACTCCACGTTTGGATCTTCAGCCAGGGTCTTAATACCTAGATCCTTGGCCCAGTCGGCCCTGAGATGGGAACCAACGCCCCAGGGGTTTGAGTTGTTCTCCATGTTCCTGAATGTCAACTGGAGTTCGGGGGCGAAATCCGCCTCCGTTAGAACCTTATACTGTCTCATGTTGACGATCTTGGGAACATGTTCAATTGAGGACGAGCAATGTTCCATGCAGTACATGCAGTTTGTACAGGCCCACAGTTCGTGAAGATCGATTACCTCTCCCACCATCGCTTTTCCCGGCGCGGGCATTTCCGGCACTGCGCCTTCCCCGGCTTTGGCGGCGGCCTTCTTTGCTGTGACTATCAGTGGAGCCCTCTCAAGCCAGTAGGTTTTCAAATCCTGTACTACCTTCTTTGGAGAAAGGGTTTTCCCCGACAGATAAGCCGGGCAACCGTCCTGGCATCGCCCGCAGCGCGTGCAGGCATCGGAATCGAATATCTGCTTCCAGGTGAAATCCTCGAGTTGCGCTGCGCCGAAGGATTCAGCAGTCTCAAAATCGCGGATCGGTTCAATATTGCCCACCGGTTTCAAAGACGCCATGAAATGATTGGCGGGAGTAGTTATGATATGTACCAGCCTTGAGTAGGGGATATAGGCGATAAAACTTAAAGACATGAAGGTGTGAGTCCACCACATTACCTTGTGAAGGATTCTCGCGGTATTGTTGTCAACGCCGGCGAATGCCTTTGCCAGGGTATAACCGGCGAAAGACCAGACTTCCCATGGCGGATTGGTGACGTGGATTCTCAATGCCTCGATTACAAATCCCGTAATGATGATGCCCCCCAGAAGAAGAAGTACGATTGCATCATCGGGGGTGTTATCCGGTTCACCTTTATAACCGAGACGATCAGGCTTGGTAATGTATCTCCTGTCCAGAGCCATAAATACCCCGGCGAGAACGAACAAACCGAATACTTCCATGAGGAAGGAGAAGATAAGATAGAATTTTCCTATCAAGAAGGGGAAACCATACGGCTCGCCGACATGGAATTCCGTCGCATCAAACGCAGCACCGAATATCAGGCCGATGAATCCGAAAAAAATCAATCCATGCATAATGCCTGGGTAGACGTCTCTGAATGTCTTAATCTGAAATAGGCCGTTCGTCAGAAGCAGTTTAATTCGTTCCGCGATCTGGTCATTTCTGCCTTCCGGTTTGCCCAGGGCGGTCCACATCTGCCACCTTCTGTAAATACCGTAAGCAAAAATGACCATGGCGACAGCAGTAAAGGCAAAAAGGAGTCCCTCAAAATTCTCAGCATTCCAGAAAACCTCTCTTCCTTCGTTGCCGACTGAAAACTTTGACAGTTCCATAAATCTCCTCGCTAAAAAAATGGGGGTGCTACATCCACCCCCTGGTTTGTTTCATTACGCCAGAAGTTTTTTAACTTCCTTTGTCAGTTCCGGGACAATTTTGAAGAGGTCGTCCACAATGCCGTAATCAGCCCTTGCGAAAATGGGGGCGTCAGGGTCTTTATTGATTGCCACAATGTATTTGGAAGATCCCATACCGGCAAGATGCTGAATTGCACCGGATATGCCGCAGGCTATGTAAAGATTGGGGGAGACAACCTTCCCGGTCTGTCCAACCTGGTCTTTCTGCGGCCTCCAGCCAGCATCCACTGCTGCCCTCGATGCCCCTACTGTGGCTCCTAAAACGTCCGCCAGTTCTTCGAGTATCACGTAATTCTCCGGACCTTTCATACCGCGTCCGCCGGATACGATTATATTGGCCTCTGTCAGGTCAGCCTTTCCGGATGTATCCTTCTGTACCTCAAGCACCTTCGTCTTCAGCTGACTCGGATCCAGGCCGGGTTCAAATTTTATAACTTCCGCCGTCTTAGGATTTTCGATGGCGGGAAATACGTTCGGGCGGAGCG
The DNA here is from genome assembly GCA_903893135.1 of uncultured Syntrophaceae bacterium. Classification (GTDB taxonomy): domain Bacteria; phylum Desulfobacterota; class Syntrophia; order Syntrophales; family UBA2185; genus Fen-1135. Next base: position 5,171 of record CAITLA010000055.1, read on the forward strand.
ACGCCATCTGGGGAAAGGAGGATACAGCGACTTCACCATAGCACTTGCCAGCGTACATGGGTCTTACAGAAAGCAATTTGCCATCTACTATCTTTAAGTCAACACAGTCCGTTGCCATTCCAGTCGCCAGCTTGCCAACAAGACTGGCAGAAAGGTCCTTGCCCTGAGCGGAAGAACCGAGAAGCAGAATAGAAGGATTCTGTTCCTTAACCAGTTTGGCAACTGCCGTAGCGTGTGCGTCTGTGGTATAGGGTTCAAAAAGGGCGTTATCCGCTATATAGACTTTATCCGCACCGTATTTCCCTAACTCACCGGCAATCCCTTCAATCCCGGAACCAAGCAGGATGGCACCCACCTCTTCCCCGAGCTGGTCGGCAAGTTTTCTGGCTGCACTGACAAGTTCAAAACTTATCTTGCGGTAGGCTCCATATCTCTGCTCCGCAACGATCCATACACCTTTTGCCATTTTACTTTCCTCCATATATAGAGATCATTAAGAAAGCTCAGCAATAAGCTCTTAAATAACCTTCGCCTCTTCCCTGAGTAGTTTCGCCAGTTCTCTGGCCTTTTCCGCCGGTTCCTCACCGCAGATAATCTTTCCAGGGGGTCTGGCAGGAGGCGGTAAGGTCTTAGCGATCTTTGCCTTCGGGGCGACAGTTATTCCCAGCCCTGCAGCATCCTTAACATCGACAGGTTTTTTCTTTGCCTTCATTATTCCCGGAAGCGATGCATAGCGCGGCTCGTTCAGCCCTTTCTGCGTGGTAACCACGCATGGTAATGAACTTTCAATCAGGAGCTGAGCCCCTTCAATCGGTCTCACTACCTTTATAGAGGCGCCTTCGACGTCAACCTTCGTAACAATGGTTATTTGAGGGATACTCAAGAATTCTGCAAGGACGGAACCTACCTGACCGGCGTCGTCATCGATAGCCCGTTGTCCGCAAAAAATAATGTCGTATGGAATACCTTTAATTGCTGCGGCCAGAGCAGCGGCTATGTTATATGCATCAGCACCTTCAAAGGCCGGATCGTTTATATGTATCGCCTTGTCAGCTCCCATGGCAAGGGCTGTTCTGACGGTTTCCAATGCCCTCGCTGGACCGAGAGAAACGATGGTAACATCTCCACCGAACTTTTCCTTCAGTTTCAGGGCTTCTTCAACGCCATACTCGTCATAGGGATTCATTACCCATTTTATACCAGTTTCGTCGATTCCTGATCCATCAGGCTTCACCTTGATAAGGGTTTCTGTGTCCGGAACCTGCTTTACACATGCTACGATATTCACATCTTTCTCCTTTCTGCTATAGCACCCTGTTTTTCACGATATCGTCAACGACAGAAGGGTCTGCCAGGGTAGTGGTATCTCCCAGATCACTGATCTCATTCGCAGCCACCTTCCTCAGTATCCTTCTCATGATCTTACCACTTCTCGTCTTCGGCAAACCATCGGCCCACTGGATTTTCTCCGGTGTAGCAGTCGGCCCAATGAGCTTCCTGACGTGCGCCACGAGTTCTTTCCTCAAGTCGTCAGACTTCTGCACACCCGTCTTGAGAGTTACATATGCGTAAATGGACTGACCCTTGATATCATGGGGATAGCCTACAACGGCGGCCTCGGCCACCTTTTCATGGGCAACGAGGGCGCTTTCAATTTCCGCGGTCCCCAGTCTGTGCCCGGAAACATTGATAACGTCATCGATCCGGCCCATGAGCTGATAATAGCCGTCTTCGTCCCTGGTGGATCCATCGCCGGTATAATAGAATCCGGGGCGCTGTATGAAGTAGGTCTCCTGGAACCTCATGGGATCCCCGTAGACACTCCTCATGATCCCGGGCCATGGCTTCTTTATGCAGAGGGGCCCGCTTGCAACCGTTGCAGTGATCTCCGCACCGCTCTCATCAATAATGGCTGGATCTACCCCCATAAAGGGGACGGTGGCCTTGCCAGGTTTGAGATCAATGGCGCCGGGCAGAGGCGTGATGAGAATGCCTCCTGTCTCGGTCTGCCACCACGTATCCACAATAGGCAGTTCGTCACGCCCTATATTGTGGTGATACCAGTGCCACGCCTCGGGGTTAATCGGCTCGCCCACCGTGCCTAAGAGCCGCAGCGATGATAAATTGGCCTTCTTAACCCAATCGGCCCCCTCCTTCGCAATGGCACGGATGGCCGTCGGAGCAGTGTAAAAAATCGTCACTTTATACTTTTCGCAGACCTTCCAGAAACGGCTCACATCAGGATAATTGGGTACGCCCTCAAACATCACCGACGTGGCGCCGTTGCAAAGAGGACCGTACACAATGTAACTATGCCCGGTTACCCAGCCGATGTCGGCAGTGCACCAGAAAATGTCATTCTCATGGTAGTCGAAAATCATCTTGTGTGTATAGGCCACAAACACCAAATACCCGCCTGTCGTGTGCATGACGCCCTTTGGCTTTCCCGTGGAACCCGACGTGTACAGGATAAAAAGGGGATCTTCTGCATCCATCCACTCCGGTTCGCACTTATCACTTGCCTTTGCCATCACCTCATGCCACCAGAGATCTCTGCCTGCCTTCATTTCACACGCGATCTTATCGCCCACCCTTCTAACCACGATAGACTTCTTGACGGAAGGAGAGGTCTTCATTGCCTCGTCCGCACCGCTCTTCTGGGGAACTGCCTTGGCACCCCGGAAGGTCCCATCGCAGGTCACCAGTATCTTAGCTTCGCTGTCCTGAATCCTGTCACGCAAAGACTCGGCGCTGAATCCGCCGAATACTATGTTGTGGATTGCACCAATCCTGGAACAGGCCAGCATCCCGATGGCAAGCTCGGGGATCATGGGAAGAAAGAAGCATACCCGGTCACCTTTCTTCACGCCTAAGGACTTCAGAACGTTGGCAAACTTGCAAACTTCCGTATACAGCTCCTTGTAGGTGTAGGACTTGTCCTCAGAGGGCTCGTTGCCTTCCCACTGTATGGCGATCTTGTTCCCCCTGGTCTTAAGCTGCCTGTCTAAACAGTTGTATGAGACATTGAGCTTACCGCCCTCAAAGTACTTCACGTAAATGGGGCCCTTCTGCACATCAAAGTTATAGTCTTCTACCTTGTCCCACTTCTTGAACCAGTCCACGTACTCAGTTGCGATCTCCGCCCAGAAAGCGTCAGGGTCTTCGATGGAACGCTTCCACAGTTTCTGGTACTCGGCCCTGCTCTTAATGTACGCTTGCTTGCGCGCCCAATCGGGAACAGGATAAACTTCCTTCAATTCAAGCTTTTCTGTATCTCCCATGTTTATAAATAACCTCCCTTTTCTATATCTTTCATGTTGGCATCAAATAAAATTTCTCTACACTATATTCTGCAGAGCTCTTGTAAAAAACTGGAATCCGCATTTCTCTTTGCGGTTCTGGACCTTTCCCAAGGCGGAAATGATGGTCAGGCTTTAGCCTAAGTTATAAACCTTACACCATTTAATTGATAAATATCAATATTAAAAGATTTATAAATAATATTAAGATTATTTAAATATTTCCGGCACGGGAAAATTGCCCTCGTTCCTACCACGAAATAAATTCTCAGACAAGAAATGTTTCCGCACTTGAAGAATAATGATTAGGAGATGATAGGGAACCAATTCTCAGGATAAATGGCAGTCATTATATGACTATTAGTCACGCCTGCGACACGTGGGCTACATCATTAATTTATTGATGTCAACAAATATTTTTGTAAATGAAAAATCTGCAGCAGCTATCCGGGAATAAACATAATTAATCAAACATCTTTGCTAACGGTTTGTAGCAATCATGCGGTGGCCGTGAAAAATCATGAATCCTACCGATAACCCCGGCCACTTTTATGCCGGAAATCTCTTCAATGGCAGATTTGTTTTCCCTAATCATCTCGGGCGGCGTCTCCTTTTCTCCGGCATCAATGAAAACAATTCCCAGAGGCTTAAGCCCTCTCTTTTCTATGGCTTCGATCGTAAGGAGAGTGTGGTTAATTGTCCCTAATCCCGCCCTTGCGGCAATGACGGGAGTTCCATTTACTAAGCTTATAATGTCAACCATTAGTTTCTTCCCCATTACGGGGACCAGAACACCGCCTGCACCTTCGAGAATTACGGGGGAGTGGGCCTCGGCCTTCTGAGATACGACTTTCTCTATCTTCGATAGGTCTATTGATTTTCCCTCATCGCTCGCGGCATACAAGGGAGCCTTCGGATTCTTAAAGCAGTAGATCACGGATTCAGCCGGTTCTTTACCCTTCAAAGGTTCGACATGCCTGTAAATGAATTTTGCATCACTGTCAGCATCATTTGCATTCTTGCATCCTGTCTGAACAGGCTTGAGATAAAAAGGGTTGTATCCCTTGGTAAAAAAGAATTGCATCATGAGAAGGGCAAGTACAGTCTTTCCCACCCCTGTATCCGTTCCTACAACAAATAGATTTTGAATTTTTTTATTCGAGCTCTCCACTTGCTTCCTTTGCATGGTCAATGAATGTTCTAATATCCTCCTCTTCATGAAGCGCCGTTATACTTATTCTCAGTATGGAGCGGTGCAGAGGCACTGTAGGATAGCGGGCTGGGAGGACGAATATATTTCTTTGGAGCAGCTTCCTGGCCATATTCACGGCCTTGGCCTCATCACCGACCTCAAGCGCCAGGATGTGGGCATCACCGGTCACCCGAAATCCATGAAGACGCAAGCCTTCCTTGAGAAATTGACTGCTATCTCTTAAGCGTTTCCTCCTGTCTTCACTGCGCTCAATAATTTCCAGAATGTCTATTGCCGTGGCAGCATGGGCTTCGGGAAGGGTCGTGGTATAAATGAGAGGAGAGGAAAAGTTAAAGAGGTATTCCTTAAATCCAAGAGGAAGAAGAACGAAGG
>CAITLA010000056.1 GCA_903893135.1 uncultured Syntrophaceae bacterium
AGTTATCGAAAACAAACTGAAAGAATCGTTTTTTATTGAACAGGCTATGATTATTGGTGAAAATGAAAAATTCGCCAGTGCACTTATCTCTCCGAATTTTAGCTTTTTACACGACTGGTGCGCCCGATATAAAATTCATTATAGGGATAACGAAGAGTTAATAAAAATTGCTGAAGTAATCTCACGATATCAGAAAGAAGTGAATATGCTGAATTCAAATCTCGGTCAGACAGAAAACATATCAGCATGGTCCCTATGATAATGATGACGACATCACTGTAATTGACCTGGGAAGGCAACTGGCTCAGGTAATATACATCTCCGGGAAGTATTTTGAAACCGAAAAGATTTTCGATGTATACAGATAGCTTCTCAAGGTTTAAGGCAACTGCAAGCCCTCCGATACAGCCCATAAGGGTACCGATGGCGCCGATCGTTACCCCTTGATAAATGAATATCCTCATGATGCTTGCTGAAGTGGCTCCCATGGATTTCAAAATGGCAATATCCTTGTTTTTTTCCATGACTATCATAATGAGCGTGCTTATTATGTTAAACGCCGCAACTAGAACAATGAGACTGAGGATGATAAACATGACCCGCTTCTCAAGTTTCAGGGCGGAGAATAGGTTCTTGTTCATTTCCATCCAGTTCCTTGCCCAGAAAGGGAATCCCAGTTTTTTCTCTATGGATTTTGCGATGATATTCGCTTTGTAGATGTCATTAACCTTGATTTCAATGCCCGTTACCCGTTCTCCCAGATTTAGGAAATCCTGACAGTCTCTCAGGGAAACGTATGCGAGGGTTGAATCATATTCATAGAACCCGGAATCGAAGATTCCCACAACAACAAACCTTTTCATTTTGGGAACCATTCCCATAGGTGTGGAAATTCCCATGGGAGAGATTATATTTACAGGGTCGAAAAGAAGAAGCCCCATATTTTTTGCCAGTTCTTTGCCTATTACAATGCCCGGAAGCGCGGATTTATCCTTGCCGAGTTCTATGGTACTGCGCTGTTTTTCAGAAAGATACTCAATGTTTCCTTCGTGCATCTTTCCCAGATTAATAACTTTGAAGGCGGTATCTACGGACATTCCCCGCAGGATTACACCGCTGGTGCGACCCTCATTTCTCAGCATGGCCTGACTGAATATGAATGGTGTGGAGGCGACGACACCTTCGACTTGTTCAACCTCGCTTGCGACCTTCTGGTAATCTTTCATCGCCCCTGTGTACTGCATGAGAACGACGTGAGAATTTATTCCCAGTATTTTATTACGGAGGTCGGTCTCGAACCCATTCATCACAGCAAGAACAATTATGAGTGCGGCAACACCCAAGAATATCCCGGCAACGGATATGAATGTGATAATGGAGACAAATATCTGCTTTCGCTTGGCCCGGAGGTATCGGAGACTGATAAAAAATTCAAAGGACATGATTAATCTTATTCTTCCTTGCTTCTCAAAAGGGGGAAAAGGATAACGTCCCTTATGGAGGCAGAGTTTGTGAAGAGCATCACCAGCCTGTCGATACCTATTCCTTCTCCTGCTGTAGGCGGCATCCCGTATTCGAGGGTTCGAATATAATCCTCATCCATCTCGTGTGCCTCATCATCTCCGGCTTCCCTGGCTCTAAGCTGCATCACAAACCTTTCCCGTTGGTCAACAGGGTCGTTAATCTCGGAAAAGGCATTGGCGATTTCTTTTCCACAAATATAAAGCTCGAATCTGTCAGTTACCTCTGGATGATTGGGGGTTTTCCTGGCAAGGGGAGAAACCTCAACGGGATAGTGAGTTATAAAAATCGGTTGAATCAGCTTGTCCTCCACTTGTTCTTCAAATATAGCCATCATGACCATTCCCGGTGCATCACTGTCCTTGATGTTCAGGCCGAGATCCTTTGCGCAGGCGAGCATCCTGGCATCATCGGTGAGGACTTCGGCGTCTATCTTGCCATATTGGATAATTGCATCTCTTACTGAAATGCGCGGCCACGGGGGGGTCAGGTCAATCTCAGTTTCCAGGTACTGAAACTTCGGGGAGCCAAAGAGTTCGCAGGCGATGAAGTTGAACATCTCTTCGGTCAGTGCCATCAGATCCTCGTATGTGGCGTAAGCTTGATAAAATTCCATCATTGTAAATTCGGGGTTATGAAAGGTGGAAATGCCTTCATTCCTGAAACTCTTATTTATTTCGTAGACCCGTTCGAAACCACCAGTAACCAGTCGCTTCAGATACAATTCAGGGGCTATCCTCAGATAAAAATCCATGCCCAGGGCATTGTGATGGGTCTTAAAGGGGCGTGCCATGGCGCCGCCTGCCTTTGGCTGCATCATGGGGGTTTCCACTTCCAGGAAATCTCTTTCTTCCATAAAGCAACGTCTAAGCTGAATGATGCGGCTCCTCCTCGCAAAGACCTCTTTAGTATGAGGATTTACAATCAGATCGAGGTGACGTTGACGGTATTTTGTCTCTATATCTGTAAGGCCATGCCACTTCTCCGGCAGGGGTCGTATCGCCTTTGAAAGGAGCCTCAGTTCATCAACATCGATCGTCAGCTCATTCGTCCTGGTTCTAAATATCTTCCCCGCGACAAAAACTATATCCCCCACGTCGAGCCTTTTGAAGAGCGAATAAGCCTTTTCTCCCACCTGATTCTTTCTGACAAAGGCCTGAAGCCTCCCCGTTCTGTCCTGAATAATGACGAAAGAACCTTTTCCAAAGTCTCGAATGGCCATCAGTCTGCCCGCTATGGCGAATCTCTCGGCGATCATGCCTATGGCATCACTGTCCATGTGGGCAAAACGGGTGATGATGGATGCGGCTGTGTCTTTGACCCGGGCATCATTGGGATAAAGATCAATGCCGTCAGCCTTAAGGGATTCTATCTTTTCCCTTTTCTTCCTTAATAGTTCGCTGTCTTCCATAAATACCTTATCCAGTTCATATAAACCGAATTTGACTATATTTTTTTTGGGGATTAGTCAAGCATGATTTAAGATACGTCAGCGCAATGAGATCATTAAAGAATTCGTAAAAAGGGATTTTGAGCGACGGCAGGTCTCTCTGGACTCATAATTTGAACTGAGCTCAAGGTAAAGAGAGTAGTGAAGGCGTTATAAGAAGTTGCAGTAGGGAGGTCTTAAAATATTAGTGTTTGTTCACTATGCTGGACACTCTTAGCCATGACTGCTTATTTTTCCCAGCTTGATGGCACAGAATTCGCCACACATAGTACAGCCCTCTTCTTTTGCGCTTTTACTGGTTTCCAGAAGTCTTTCAGTCTTCTCCGGATCAATGGAGGCCTTCACCTGGCCCTGCCAGTCGAATTCCTTTCTGCATCGTGCCATCATGATGTCCTTCTCGAAGGCGCCGGGGATTTCCTTCGCTATGTCTGCAATATGCGCGGCAATCTTTGAGGCTATGACTCCTTCCCTGACATCTTCAAGTGTAGGGAGACGCAGGTGTTCTGATGGCGTTACGTAACAGAGGAAGTCCGCACCCAATGATCCGGCGATCGCTCCGCCGATTGCTGAAGTAATGTGGTCGTAACCAGGGGCTATATCCGTTGGCAGTGGTCCCAGGACGTAGAAAGGTGCGCCGTCACACAAGCTCTTCTGCAACTGTATGTTGGCCTGGATTTCATTGATGGGTACATGACCGGGGCCTTCGATCATGACCTGAACTCCTTCCCCTCTTGCTCTTTTTGCGAGCTCGCCCAGAAGAATGAGCTCCTGCACCTGTCCCCGGTCCGTTGCATCCGCGAGACACCCCGGCCTGAGACCGTCACCAAGGCTTAGAACCATGTCATAACGTTTCGCGATTTCTAACAGCCTGTCATATCTGTCATAGAGGGGGTTTTCTCTGTCATTAAATGACATCCAGTTTCTAATAATGGACCCGCCTCTACTGACAATGCCTAAAATCCGTCCTTCTTCCTCGATACATGCTACACTTCTTCTTGTCACGCCACAGTGAACGGTGATGAAGTCAACGCCGTCCTCGCCATTTTCCTCGATAACCCTGAACATGTCTTCAGCAGTCATCTCCATGATGGCTTTCTTTGCCTCCAGCATCTCAGCGGCAGCCTGATATATGGGAACAGTCCCCAGAGGAACAGTTGATGCCTCGATGATTGCCTGCCTGATCTTCCGGATATCTCCTCCTGTGGAGAGGTCCATGATCGTATCTGCCCCTGCGGCGACTGAAATTCTTACTTTTTTCAGCTCCAGGTCGAAATCCACACGATCCCTGGATGTCCCTATATTGGCATTGATCTTGGTTCTGAGACCCTTGCCTATGGCAAGGGGCGCTATTGCAGTGTGTTTTTTATTGCGGATTACCACGATATTGCCTTTTTCAACACCTTCACGGATAAATTCAGGGGACACCCCTTCCTTCTTGGCACATAGCTTCATCTCTTCAGATATGAAGCCATTTCGTGCTCTCTTTAATTGAGTCATTTTAGAAACGCTCCTGTAATAGTCGAACGATATAAACAATGCGGGGCATACCCTTTCTAAGGATATGCCCCACAAGAAATATTACGCAGATTCGATTTCCTCCGCTGGAATTATCCAGATCAGGTTCTAAGGGTATATTCTCAGCCTGGTCGGCACCCCTGCACAGTCAGTATAAATGTGATTTCTACTCCATTTTTTTCATGAAATCAAGTACAAATTCGACGTTTGCCCAATTTTAGCCCAGTTTTAGATTGCTAAGAGCTATAATGTTTTGTATGATTCGAAGACTTACCAGATAGAGGAAGGGGGTTAATTATGGTTAACAAGGCATTATTGATAGGCAGGCTGGGTGCAGATCCTGAGGTAAGATATACGCCTGACGGCACCATGGTGGTCAATTTTCGTTTGGCAACAGATCTTCAGTGGAAAGATAAGAACGGAGAAAAGATTCAGAGAACAGAATGGCACAGGATAGTGGCCTACGGCAAATTGGCCGAAATCTGTAGCAATTATCTTTCCAAGGGGAAATTGATATTCATTGAAGGCCGAATTCAGACACGGTCCTGGGAAGACAAAGACGGAGTAAAGCGCTCCACTACGGAGATTGTTGCTTCAAACATGCAAATGCTGGATTCAAAGGGGCAGACGCGGAGCCAGGATACGGCTGTCGATGATCAGACTCTCGCATCAGCAGGGTCCGAATCCGCACCGGATGATGTTCCCTTTTAGCCTGCTCCGGCTTTATTTCTTTTCATCGATTTTCTTAGAGTCCGGCCCCGTTTCGTTCTCATCCGATTCTCGGACGGATTTCTTGAAGTTCTTGATGCCCTTTCCAATGGCGCCACCGATTTCCGGAAGCTTGCCGGCGCCAAAGATGATGAGAACGATGACTAGAATTACAATTAACTCAGGCACGCCTATTCCAAACATATTTTCGTGACCCCTTTTTGATATTATAAACAGATCTAAAGCACCAAGACGCCTTTGTCAAACCTATAATATTACGGCAGCGTTAAGTGCACAACCTGACCTCGTTCACCCAGGTTGCCGAGAGATTTTCCTTTAAATGTGATGTCAATACCGCCTGCGTTGCCGACAACAACAATAAAGCGCGACGCTTCTCTCTCTATCTTTTCACCTGGGTGCAGTAAAATTTCATATGGCGGATTATTATCTGCAGTGACTCTTAGCCATGTCATCTCTCTGGCTTCCATGGTTATTTGATATGTTTCGGCTGTGCTCCCCTCGTTTCTATTGATTTCCTCAGCCGCTGCCACTTGCGTCATCTTCTGTTTCTCTTGCGTTTCGCGCGGGGCCGGTTGTGCCTGCGACAGCGGGATTGGCTGGGCATCTACTTCTTGAGTTTTTGCAGCCACGTTTGTCTGATCCTGAGCTTCACTCTTGGGGCTTTTTCCAATATCATCGGTTGGCTTCAAACTGAATGATTTATGTTCCTGTTCGGGAATTTGATTTTTTACAACGTCGATTGCTGTTTCATATGTAGATAACGAGAAAGTAACAAG
>CAITLA010000057.1 GCA_903893135.1 uncultured Syntrophaceae bacterium
GCGGGTCACGGCATTCCTACTCTTTTTTACTATGAATGTTGCATAAATCGTAATGTATTACTTAGCGTTGGTAGCAGATTAAAGTAAAAACCATATCCGATAAGCCGTCCCCACGATATTTCCTTTGACCATATTTTGGCTAAACATGCCATCGGAATAACTACTATTAAATTAGCTATATAGTTAGTAATTGCAAAAACAATTGCTTCCATCATTCACCTCCATTGATGTAACAAATAACAGAATTTTGAATCCTTCCTAATTTCTTTCCCGCATTAAGAGCAGCTCATCTGACTATTCCCTAAAAGTCATATTTAACACAAAACCCCGCTCTCTTCTGTGAGACACGGGGTTCTAATAACCAGTCCATATTACCCTCACGCAATGTTAAAGGGATATGAATCTCAATATCTGATTCTATGTATGCGTCTTGACTATCACGATTCCCGTTTGAAATCTACAATGAAAATTAAACGTGATGAATTAACGAGGAAGTACGCATCAACCGGATGAACCTTATTTAGATCAATGGTTCTATCTTTTTTATGGTTCTGGAACTCGATTTTTAATCCAGAATTTTTGATCTCAGCAGCTTTTTCAAAGTTTCATATACGTCTATCTTTGATCCCTCTTTACGTATACCTATGCCGATGACAATAACCGTCACTGTTTTTACTTTCACTTCGTACACAATCCTGTAGCGGCCCGCGGCATGAATGCTGCGATACCCAGCAAGATTACCAGACAGCGCTTTTCCTATTTTGTCAGGTGATTCTTTCAGGGTTTCGATCTTGCGGCCTATTGCGGTTTTTGCTCTGCCATCCAGGGATCTCAGGTACGCTTTCGCCTCGTCAGTCAGGGTAATCTTATAATTCAATGCCGAGCTCCTGCTTCACCTTTTCCCAGTCGGTGACTTTGCCAGATTTAATATCCTGCACGCCCTTTTTAAATGCCTTCATCATGTCCGGATCTCCCAGAATCGCAATTGTTTCGTTCAGCGACTCATACAGTTCCCAAGGCATGAGTGCAAATACCTGCTTCCCACGAGAAGTTATTGATACTGTCTCGTCCGGCCCCATCTCTTTATACAATTCATTCAATTTTCGCCTTGCTTCGGATATTTGAATTTGCCTGATCACTTTTTATATACCCCCTTAATTGTTCTTTTACTTGTACATCTAAAAGACTTTATAGTCAAGTAAAAAGGTGTTGGTTTTTCTCCGACCCGGAATTGATCGAAAGATGGTTTGCTCCGCTTTTTTTATTTAGATCAATAGTTCTAGACCCTTTTTGCGGTTCTGGACCTCTATGATTAAAAATACACAAACCCAATTTGGCAGAACCCGCTTAAATAATTCACAAATCTACAAAGATCTTTATGATATTTCCCATCATCCCCATGTAGGTATTTATCATGGTGGACAAAAAGATCTCCTTCCTTTGACGCCCCGGCTCCATTCATTTTCCATAAGGGATCATCTCGCCAGTATTTAGCGATTCCCCTTAATTCCCTAAGCGTTTCTTCCGAGAAATACATTTATGTTCGCCTTAGGGTAGACATGAATTTTTTCTTTTCGCGTATTTAATCAAATACCTTCGGACAGTGGAGGTCAAGTGACCATTCAAGTGCCCATTCCTTGCGAAATATGCCACTTCGTTGTATAATTATCGCAAAAAATAAGGGGGTTGAAA
>CAITLA010000058.1 GCA_903893135.1 uncultured Syntrophaceae bacterium
AATGTAACGGCTTGAAAATTTCTTGCCTTTTGCGGTCGAGGAGATGATTGTTTCCACAGCCGTTTTTCTTCGAACGGTCTCCAGCTCTCGACGCAGGGCGTCATTTACAAAGCGGCTTCTCTTCCCGGCAGGAATCATGGTCTCCAAATCCCGGCAAACGGCTTCTTCTATGAGAAAATTTAACTTTTTGGCTGTTCTTCCCATATGCTACCTCTAATCATTATTCAATTTATTTATGTATAATATATACTTCACATTACAGCTTATATCAATCTATTTTTCGTAGAAAGACCGGGCAAAGGTCTCTCTTAATGTTGAATGCCTTCCGCCTTTAAAACTTTAATAAAAGTCATCCATAATATTTTTAGATCAAGAATAAATGATCTGTTTTTCAGATAGTATTCATCAAACTCAACCTTGACAGGAATCGGCAATTCATCCCTGCCATTTACCTGCGCCCAGCCGGTGACACCGGGAATCAGTTTCTGAATCCCCTTTTGTGTGCGAAGCTCGACTAAATCATCCTGGTTGTACAGAGCCGGACGCGGCCCGACAAAGCTCATATCACCTTTCATGATACTCCACAGTTGCGGCAGCTCGTCAAGGCTGAATTTTCGGAGGAATGATCCGACGGATGTCAGGTAGAGACTAGGATCATCCATCAGGTGGGTTGCCATCTCAGGAGCATCCAATCTCATCGTGCGAAACTTAGGCATTCTGAATATGGTGTTGTTGATACCCATCCGGTCTGACCAGTATAGTGCCGGGCCTTTGGAAGTTAGTTTAACAAACAGGGCAATAAGAATCATGGGAATGGATAAAATACATAACAGAAAAAGACTCAACAGGACATCACAGATACGTTTCAAAGTGCCGCCTCCTTCCCGCATCTCTCTAACCGTCTCTTTCCAACCCGTTTTTAAATCACGCACCATCCGTTACATTGAAGATCCTGGATATCCCCTATTTTGCTGTTTATCCAGCAGCCATTTCCAGACTGGCATTACGGCGATCCGCCGGCCCGGCGCTGCCGGGAGACTTTCTTCTTCATCATACGTCAGAATCAGGCCCTGGGGGAGGGAGAGCTGCTCCATCGCCGCCAGCAAGCCCCGCAGTTCCCGCTCCCTGTTGCCCGTCGTCAGAGTCCAGCAAACCTGGATGGCCTGCAAATTCACGGCCGCCGCATCCCGAACGATGAAGTCACACTCCTGGCGGTTCTTGTAGTAATGAAACGTCTGCCGCCGGCGGTACAATTCGACGGCCACGATGTTTTCCAGTATCCGGCCCCTGTTTTCCGAGAAATCCTCCGTCATGGCAATAAAGCCCGGATCCATGAGATATATCTTTTTGGGGTTCATAACCCGTTGCCGGGGGGAATAGGAAAATTTGTCGGCACAGAGGATGAAAAAGGCTTCCTGGAGATAGGCGAGGTAATTCGCCAAGGTGCGCTTGCTGCCCGGTCGGCGCTGGCTTTTGAGGCCTTTTTCGAAAGCAGACAGGGAGAACAGGGAGGAGAACTGATGCAGGCAGCAGGTCATCATCCCTTCCATCAGGGATTTGGCCCGGATGTTGTATCGTTCGATGATCTCGCGATAAAAAATGGTCTGGTAGTAGTTTTGGAGCAACTGTCTTCTCTCCCCGGGGGAGTCCTTTTTCATGACTTCCGGGAAACCGCCGGTTTTCAGGAATGTATCGAAAACCCTGAGCAGATCGCCTTTGGCCGCGGTGTAGAATGTCCGTTCCGTCCAGGATATGCCGTTCCATCTGAGCGTTTCCTTGAATGAAAGCGGGAGGATGAGATGGTCCCGGTAGCGTCCGCGGAGTTCTGTAGCGATGTCGGGCAGAAGAAGGCGGGCGTTGCTGCCGGAGATGACGATGCGGTAACGGCCGCGGTTGTGGAGGCTGCGGATCACGCGGCTCCATGCCGGTATTTGGTGGATCTCATCAAAAAAGAGCCACGCCGGGTCCTTTCCGGTGAGCTGTCGGAAGGTGGAAAAAAGGGGTTCCATATCTTCCGGTGCGAAATCGCGGAGTCGGTAATCCTCAAAATCCAGGAACAGGATATCGTCCCTGCCGGCGAATCCCTCCTCCATCAGGCTGGCGATCATCTGATACATGACAAAGGTTTTTCCCGCCCGGCGGGGTCCGACGATGGCCAGGATCTCCGACAGGTTGCGCAAGTCTGCGGGGGCGGGGGCTGCATCCCTAGGGATGAGGATGGGGAGGGCGAATTCCTCCAGCCACTCGGCAATAATGTTCTTCAAGATAGTCTGATTCATAGCAAAGAGTTATATCACGATAGGGCACTTAAGTAAACAATTATTTCACCATCTGTTTACCTGATTAAAAGGCAGGAACGAATCAGTGTGAGACCCCTTCACCGCGATCTGCACCCATCCCGTGATCCCCGGAATTAATCGATGGACACCTCCCAAATTTCCTAAAGCGCGCCGCCTCCTCCGCATCTCTTTGACCGTCTCTTCCCAACCCATCTTTGTGAATAGAGACCTTTGAAAAACACCCTATTTGTTGCGGGTATAAGTATAGGTAAGGTGTTGCTGAAAAGAAGATATTGTTGTTCAAAGGTTAATATATTTAACAATTTATCATTTAGCCTAAAAAATAATATTAAACCGGTTCAATATTATGAAAAACAAGTTGTTTAAGATGCGTTTATTTAGATATCAAATTATATGGAACTACAATGGCATAGCCACTTTGCTTGGTATATTTATTTTAAAAATGGTAACTAATTAGCAACACCTTACCTATACTTATACCCATTGCGAACACATTCGCTGCGCTCAGTACAGGCTCCGTGAAGCAATCTCATAAACTATTGACATCAGATAGATTGCCGCGGCGCTCACGCGCCTCGCAATGACACCAAGTGCAGATTTTCAAAGGTCTCGAATATTCAAAGTAAAACGGGAAAGCCATCATAACTGAAATCAAAATATTGCCCATAGGATTTTCTGGTTCAAATTGGTGCCCATAAAAATTGAAGGAAAAGAATAGGGGCGCTTTCTCCCTATTTCCCCCCATTTCCTTACCTTTATTTTCTCTTGACATCGTTCGCAGATACTGTATATTATCGTGCAGGTATTGAGAACTATGCGCATCGTGGATATCATTAAAATCATCAAGAAGTCCGGGGTGAAGATCATCTCTTTGTCCGATCTCAGGAAATTGCTGGATATTGAAAAAGACAATACGTCTTATAAAATAGCGGAAAAGCTGGTTGCCGAGAAATTTTTGCTGCGGCTAAAAAAAGGGGTTTATCTCTCTACATTCAATCCCCCTGATAGTTTTGAAATTGCCAACGCCATATATACGCCTTCGTACATTTCCCTGGAGTCGGCCTTGAATCACTATGGCGTGCTCCCGCAATTTCCTTATTCCGTCACTTCCGTCAGTCCCAAAAAATCAAAAAAGCTGCTCATCGATGAAAAAGAATTTGAGTATGTCCAGATAAATCATAAATTATACTGGGGGTTCAGGCGTGACGGGCAGACGCTTATCGCCGCGCCGGAAAAAGCCCTTCTGGATATGATCTATATCGTCTCCAAGGGATTGCGAAGGATAGAATTCAAGGATTTGGACTACTCCCCCATCAACAAAAGAGATTTTCATAAAATGTGTCAAAGAATCGACTACCTGCCTTTTCTTAATAAATTAAAGGAAATCGGAATATGCTGACAACGGAACAAATCGGCGAACTGGCAAGGCATTTCAAGATAGATGAGGCCTCAATCATGAGGGAGTATTTGCAATTGCTGTTTCTCCGCTCATTTTATACCTTGAAGGAAAGCCGGAATGTCTTTTTCAAGGGCGGAACGGCCATCCACTTTCACTATGGTTCTTTCCGTTTTTCCGAAGACCTGGATTTCAGCACCCTGCAAAGCTCGGATCAGCTCCGGCAGATGGTAGAAGCGGCGACCCACGATCTCAAAACCGAAATGGCCTCTCTTGAGCAGGGAAAATTCACGATCAAGCACGACTCATTCAATGGCCAACTGAAGTTTGCACACAAAGGATCGCGTCCTTTAACGATCCGTCTGGAATTTTCGCAGCGGGAGAAAGCCCTCACCAGAGCCGTTTCTCTCATTGAAACTCACTTTCCGCTGGTCAGCTATCCTTTGGTCGTTCATCTCGATGCAGAAGAACTTCTGGCTGAGAAGACAAGGGCAATCCTGACGCGCAGCAAAGGCCGCGATTATTTTGACTTCTGGTATCTGCTGTCGAAGGGTATTCCCCTAAGAGAGGATTACATCCGCAAAAAAATGAAATGGTACGGGAAGGATTACCGGGAGGAAGACTTGACGGAAATCATCGCCCATGCAAAGGAAAAAGACCTGTATAACGATCTGGCGAGATTTTTACCGAAGCATTACCGTCAGACCATCACGGACCTGAAAAAAAACATCCTCCAAAAACTCGGGTCCTCCTCCTCCTCGCAAAACGCTAAAAAACAAGACCTGACCCCCTGAACACCTGCTATGAGGTACCTGACATGGTGTTGGTTCAGCAGCCTGATGAAATCCTGTATGTCCTTTGAGAAGTGGGCCGCTTTCATTTCTTTCGAGAAACTTTTTTCACATCCGGCGCATTTTTCCCATAAACCCTCATTCGAAGTTCCGATGCTGCCTTCTGTCTTTCCTCTGAACTCATTTTAATGTGCTGAAGAATATCCCATTCCTCGGCATCTTTGAAATCATTCGACTTCTTAACAATGCGTTTCATCTTGCATCCCCCTCACCCCTCACTCTTCACAACGCCCCACTTCGTCTCATCTCTTTGATCGTCTCTTCCCAACCCGTTTTTAAATCATAGTGGGGGACAAAATCCAGTTCTTTTTGAATGAGGCTGCCGTCAACGGCGATATCTTCGGTATATTTATCGATCGTTGACCGTATTGCGTCAATACCAATCCACCTCTCGCTTTAATCCGTCTTCCAAACTGGTCTTGGTTTGAAAACCATATGCTTCTTCAAATCGGCGGGTATCGTAAACATCATCAGCCAGCCATTTTTTCACAGTTTGATGAATACCCGCCACACGACGGTTCGGTATCCTGGACAGATGCCAACTTAGAAGCGAAGCCAGCCGCAGAATCGTAAGCGCCATCCCCGAATCCCGGGCAATTTCGATAGCTCGCAGTTCTGCATTGTATTTAGACAGGGCGCACGGCCCAACAGGGTTACAAGGGGTATTTTCAACATTGGGGGGTCTTGATGGTGAGCTGAGACTGCCTTGAGTTTATCAAAGCGAACGATAGCGTTTTGCGGGGGGTGGGAAATAGGGGCGATGTCCCCCTATTTGCTCTAATCGCATATCATCGCTTCCAATCCCTTACGATCAAGAATACTCAGGAGTTTGAGAGAAGGTCCGCTTGGATGCTTATCACCAATCTCCCACTTCTGGATGGTAGAGAGGCTGGTATTGAGTACGGTCGCCATAACGGATTGGCTAAGGCGATAACGTTCCCGCAGGGAACGAATCTGTTCTGCTGAATAAGCGGAAACCGGCTTGACACACAAAACGTCATACTCACGCATCGTGCGTTTGTCTATAAACCCGAGTTTATGCAGATCCTGGGCTGTTTCATGAACCGCTTCTAAAAGACGGCTCTTATGTTGTGCACGCTTCATGTTCGACCTCCACCAAAGAACCTTCCCCTAAGGCAACTGCAATCTGCGCCGCTGTCAAACCCAGCAGGTCTTTTGCCACCTTCTTCAAAGATTCCAG
>CAITLA010000059.1 GCA_903893135.1 uncultured Syntrophaceae bacterium
AGCCCATGCACATTTTTTGCGAGGCTGAGACTTAAAGAACAAGGATAATTATGAAGAGAGTAATGTTAATCAATGCTGTTCATCCGGAACAGAAGCGGCTGGCCATTGTGGAAGGCGGGAAACTCATTGAATACAACATCCAAATGGCCGATAAAGAACCAATAACAGGCAACATATACAAGGGCACCGTGATGAAAGTGGAGCGCGGTCTCCAGGCAGCTTTTGTAAGCTACGGGGGCAGGAGGGATGGATTTCTGCCGCTGCACGACGTCAGTCCCGAATACTTCGCGGAGCAGACGGGAAAGGAAGGCAGCACCTCGAGTCAGAAACCTTTTCTGAAAGCGGGGCAGGATGTCCTGGTTCAGATAGTAAGAGAAGAAAGTGAACGTAAAGGGGCGCTTCTTACGACCTATATATCATTGCCCGGACGATATTTGGTTCTCTTGCCGAATAAGGAAAGCAGCGGCATTTCCCGGAAAATAGAGGATGAGGAAGACCGTAAGCGGCTAAAACAATTAATGGAGCAGGTTAAAATTGATGAAGGCATTGGTTTTATAATCCGTACGGCAGGCATGAACAGAACAAAGCAGGAGCTTTCCCGGGATTATCAACTGCTGTTGAGGCTGTGGAAGGAGATTCAGAAGCGGGCCGGTAGCGCCCCTGCGCAGTCACTCATTTACCAGGAAAGTAATTTCGGCGTGTGCTCTCTCCGCGACTATTTCACATCGGAAATTGAAGAAATCCTCGTAGATGATATTGAGACGTACAAAAAAATGAGGGAATACTCCAAAGCCGTCGTGCCGAGGACTGTAAAACTTATTAAGCTCTACAAGGAAAAGACCCCGCTGTTTGATAAGAATCGGCTTGAAGACCAGATTCGCGTCATTTACCAGGACAGGGTGGAGTTGAAATCCGGCGGGTACATAATCATAAATCCCACGGAAGCCATGACTACCATTGATGTTAACTCGGGGCGGGCATCAAACAAGAGGAACGTTGAAGAAACGGCCTTCAGGACCAACATGGAAGCGGCAGAGGAGATTGCCAGGCAACTGCGCCTGCGAGACCTGGGCGGACTGCTTGTAATCGACTTCATTGATATGCGTGATCGAAAACATGAAGCCGAAGTGGAGAAGACCTTCAAGAAGGCCCTTAATGTTGACAGGGCAAGGATACAGATGTCGCGCATATCCAAATTTGGAATGCTTGAACTTTCAAGACAGAAGAAACAGTCGACCATACAGGAGATCAGCTATATGGCCTGTCCTTACTGTAAGGGGCGCGGCGTGAGGCCATCCCTGGAATACACAGCCCTCGGCGCCTTCAGGAAAATTGAATCTCATGCAGTAAGGGGGGATTACTCTGTTCTTAAAGTAAGACTGCCTTACGAAATAGCCGATTATCTTCTGAACCGGAAAAGGAACGAGATAAGTAAACTTGAAAGCACATATAATGTCGCTATTCATATCTCCGGGAGCAGTGACACGCCATGGGACGAGTTGAAAATCGAAACCGTAGCCATGGAGGTCATTGAGGAAGCTTTTCCGGAAGAGGAAAGCCGCCCGGTTGAGATGGCCGATAAACAGGAAAATGAGCCTGCCGAACCTGCCGTCGGTGTATTAACACAGGCGGAAGTCAGCTCTCTTCCGTTAACACAGGCGGAAGTAAGCTCTCTTCCGCAGGAAATCGACGAAGGGGTGGAGACAAGCCCGAAGCCTGCCAAAAAGAAGTCAAAATGGAGACCAAGACGCAAGAAAAAGAAAACGGACGATAAATCCGTTGAACCTATATCTCGCCCCCCGGCGGAGCGAAGCGATAATATGATGACGTACAAGAGGATAGAACAAGCCCAGGACAGCGCAGTCAAGCCGCCAGCGCCATCGAGCGGTACAGGCGGTACAGGCGCAACAGGCGGTGAAGGACAAGACCTCTTAAGCAGGCTCCGCAAGGTTTTTGAACAAATGGAGGAGTAGAATTATTTTTTCCTGCCAAGCTCCTTGGCGCGAAGTGTCGCTGCCTGGACAGCTGCCATCATGGTAGCCCTTAGCTTTCCCTCTTCCATGGCCTGCAAACCGGCTATGGTCGTTCCTCCGGGAGAGGTGACCATGTCTCTGAGCTCTGCGGGGTGCTTGTCTCCTTTAAGGCAGAGTTTAGCAGCGCCGAGAAGGGTCTGCGCCGCGAGTTTCAGGGCGATGTCTCTGGCGAGCCCCATATTGACGCCGGCGTCGGCAAGTGCGTCAATTATTACAAATGCGTATGCAGGTCCGCTCCCGCTCAAGCCGGTTACCGCATCCATGAGTTCTTCTTTAACAAAAACGGCAATCCCGACAGCTTCAAAGATATGACGGGTGAAAGCAAAATCTTCGTCCGTTGCATATGAGCCTCTGGCGATTGCCGCAGCCCCTTCGCCGATCAGTGCGGGGGTATTCGGCATGACCCTCATGACGCGAGCCCCCTTCTTGAGGCATTCCTCTATATATCCCGTAGAAATACCCGCCGCAATGGAGATGATGAGCTTGCTCTTGTCAAGGATGCCGGATATTTCTTGCAGCACTTCCGCCATATTCTGTGGCTTCACGGCCAGGATGATGATATCCGAATCCCTGACAGCCTTCTTATTATCTTTGGTTACACAGACGCTGTATGTCTTTCTGAGCTCGTCCAGTTGCTCCGTTACCACATCGGATACGGTGACCTTGCCCGGAGCTATCAGATTGCGGGACAGGATGCCTTTGATAAGGGCGCTGCCCATTTTGCCTCCCCCAATAAAGCTGATCTTTTTCCCCTTTAACATATCTTTTTCTCCCCCGTGGCCTTTCCCTTGAAGGGCCGTCAATATTTTGATCCAGTTTACGACTTTTTACAATATTATCAATCTTTATTTGTACAAGATGCACGATATATGATAGGCACTTGGTACCCCCTATATGCAAGGGTGGAGTTGTCGCACCGCTTTTATTTTCATCTGTTAATATGGAAGACAGGCGTAAAACCTGTCCTGCTGCTATCCGGGCTGGGCCTAATGCCCGTCGTTATCTGTTGCAAGAGGTGAATAAGTATCAATGGTAATATTTCATGAAATCAGCGGTGCAAAGATAGCCTGCTGGGCAAGCAGCCAAAACTTTGCCGATGGGAAAAAGGCGCTCTTCTTTATCCACGGGTCAGGCGGGGACCACAGGATCTGGATAAAACAGTATACGAGATTGAAGGATGAGTTCAATATTGCGGCAATTGATTTGCCCGGTCATGGACTGTCTGAGGGCCGGGGTGAGCAGGATGTATCGCAGTATGTTGAATGGGTGAGAAAGTTCATCGCTGCACTTGCTTTGGAGAAACCTGTCTTGATCGGCCACTCCCTGGGTGCAGCCATAAGCCTGGTATTTGCCATAAAGTATGGAGAGATGCTCTCCGCCATTGTCCCCGTGGGCGGGGGAGCCAGAATGCCTGTGAATGCAATGATTCTCGAAGGCCTGAAAACGGATCCCGATTCGGTTATCGCTTTAGCCGCCAAGTTTTCTGTTACCAGGGAAAATAGAGAACGCCTGTTGCGAACCGTTATTGAGGGACTGTCGCGTGCCAATCCTGATATTCTGTATGGCGATCTTCTTGCCTGTGACAGACTCGACATCGGAAATGAGGTCGCAAGTATCGGAAAGCCGACCCTTGTTATGTGCGGCGCTGATGACAAGATGACGCCGCCCGCGCTATCGCAATTTCTGAGAGATAACATTCCCGGTGCGCAGTTGTCGTTGATTGAGAATTCCGGTCATATGGCAATGCTGGAAAATGCAGAGACCTTCAACGGAGCTCTCAAATCATTTGCTCTATCCTTGCCTGATATGGAGAGACGATAAAGAAATTAAAGTTTTTGATTGTTAGAAGGAGTTCGTATGTTTGTGCTGGGAAACTTTATCATTGCGGTGGCAAAAATCATCCATGTCGTACTTACCATCTATATGTGGATTATCATTGCCAGGGCTATCCTCTCCTGGGTGAATCCTGATCCGTACAATCAGATCGTTCAGTTTTTGTATCGTGTGACAGAGCCGGTCCTGGCGCCTGTTCGAAGATGGCTGCCATTCGGCCGTATGGGTATTGACGTATCGCCGATAATCGTCATTCTGGCGATTTATTTTGTGGATGAATTTCTCATCAAGAGCATGATTGAACTGGCAGTGAACTTAAAGTGACGTTTCGCGCAGACGGGTTTTTGGGCTAATATGGTTGATATCAGGGAAACGGAGCATGGAGTCATTTTCCATATCCACGTTGTTCCAAGGTCAGCTAAATGCGAGGTTGCCGGTGTTCAGGGTGATGCGTTAAAGCTTAGAATCACAGCACCGCCCGTGGAGGGACAGGCGAATACGGAATGTATCAGGTTTCTGTCTGATATTCTGGGCGTCAGAAAAAAACAGGTAACCATCTTGAGCGGCCATAAATCCAAGAAGAAAACGGTTGCGATAGAAGGCGTTAGAAGGAAAGATATCGAGTCTTTGATTCCATGAGCCGTCGCCCGTTAGAATGACGGGGTCACGAATAGCATTGTCGTATTCCCACAAGCCACTGTATATGACATTGATTCTCACTGCTTTTTACCAGCTTATAGTATGGAAGAAGGTCGAATAAAAGGCACGGAAAATAGAAGAGTCGCCCGGGCAGCAGGGGTGGTCGGTCTGGCCACAATGTTTTCCCGCATATCCGGCTTTCTCAGGGATATGGTTGTGGCCGCTTTTTTCGGCGCCGGTCTTATAACTGACGCCTTTTTTGTTGCCTTCCGGATTCCCAACATGCTGAGGCGCCTGCTCGGGGAAGGATCGCTGACTGTCTCCTTCGTGCCTGTCTTTACGGAATACCTGAACAAAAAGACGAAGGCCGAGGCCTATGAACTGGCCAATGTCGCATTTACGGTACTTTCGATTATCCTTGTCATTGTATCTATTGCAGGCATTATTTTTTCGCCGCTTATCGTAGCGATCATGGCGCCTGGATGGTATATTGATCATCCGGCCCACTATCACCTGACAGTTTTTCTCAATCGTCTGATGTTTCCCTACATCTTCTTCATCGCCCTGGTGGCGCTGTGCATGGGCATCCTCAATTCCTTGCGCCACTTCGCTGCACCCGCCCTTTCACCCGTCATCCTTAACATCTGTATGATCCTGTCGGTGCTGCTGCTTATGGACTTTTTCCCGGAACCGATCACAGCACTTGCCGTGGGAGTCATGATAGGCGGCGTTTTGCAACTCGCCATGCAGTGGCCTTTTCTTGTTAAATTCGGATTAAAGCTGAAGCCAGATTTTAACTTCAGGCATCCGGGCCTTAAAAAAATCGGGATCCTCATGCTTCCCGCAGTTTTTGGGGCATCGATCTATCAGATCAATATCTTCATCTCCACAATACTGGCCTCTCTGCTTCCCTCCGGGAGCGTCTCCTACCTCTACTATGCAGACAGGGTCGTGGAGCTTCCCCTTGGCGTATTTGCTATTGCGGTGGGCACAGCGGCACTTCCCAGTTTTTCAGAGCAGGTGGCAAAAGGCGACTTTCATGAATTAAAGGGAACAATCAATTTTTCCCTGAGACTAATACTCTTTGTCACTATACCGGCAACGGTCGCACTCATAGTACTCCGGGTGCCGATAATCTCAGTACTTTTCCAGAGAGGTGCGTTTGATATTCAGTCAACCCTTCTAACTGCTCAGGCCCTCTTATGCTATGCGCTTGGTTTGTGGGCATTTTCGGTGATCAGGGTAATTGTTTCGGCTTTTTATTCACTTCAGGATTCAAAAACCCCGATGAAAGCGGGAATCGTCGCATTCATTGTCAATGTTATCTGTAGTATTGTTCTCATGTATCCTTTAAAGCATAGCGGTCTTGCACTGGCGACGTCCATCGCCACGGCTGTCAATGTCATCATGCTGACAGTTGTTCTTAAGAGAAGGATCGGGGCTTTTTTAGATCAGGAGTTTTATCATTCTGTTTTTAAAATATTTCTGTCGTCGCTCGCGATGTTGGGCATTATTATCGTCATAGAAATTATTGTACCCTGGAGGAATGAAGGGCACTTAAACGAGAGACTCTTATACCTGACGCTGTGCGTAGTTGCCGGCATGGCGACATTTTTCACAGCAGCCCGTTTAACCAAGTGCTCGGAAATGACGATGATTGTTGATGTCATCAAGAGGAGGATGATGGGCTAAATCTAAGTAAAAACAGAAAGATGAAGCTAATGACCGGATAAAAGGTATTGACTGCCGGGGCTTGAAGTGATAGGGGAAATTTCCTTTTGACGGGGTAATCTTGAAGGGAAGGTCAGATTATGCTGGATATAAAATTTCTGAGACAGAATATTGATTTCGTTAGAAATAAAATGCTCGAGAGAGGTCAGGACATCAACCTTGAAGCCTTCGCCGCGCTGGATGAAAAGAGACGTAGAGTCCTTCAGGAAGTGGAAACCCTGCGAAACGAGCGGAACACTGCCTCCAAGGAGATAGGCGAGAAAAAGAAGAAAAAAGAAGACGCTTCCGAACTGATTGCCAGGATGAGCAATGTCTCCAGTCGCATCAAAGAACTGGACGAGTCTCTAAAGAAAAGCGAGGAAGACCTCGGCAGTATTCTCATGATCATTCCCAATGTACCTCATGAGTCCGTCGTGTACGGTACGAGCTCGGAGGATAATCCGATAATCCGTGTCTGGGGGGAGAAGCCGCAGATCGCTTTCACACCGAAACCGCACTGGGAAATCGGTGAGGATCTGAATATCCTCGATTTTGCAAGGGGTGCAAAGATTACAGGGGCGCGATTTACCCTGTACCGGGCATGGGGGGCTATGCTGGAGCGGGCCATCATAAATTTTATGCTTGACCTGCATACGTCAGAACACGGCTACACAGAGGTCTTGACGCCCTTCATGGTAAACAGTCAGAGCATGACGGGAACCGGACAGCTCCCGAAATTTGCCGAAGACCTTTTCAAGATTGAGAAATTTGACTATTACCTCATTCCCACGGCGGAAGTGCCGGTAACCAACATCCACCGTGACGAGATTCTGGATGAGCGGGATCTTCCGACCTTATATGTGGCATATTCGCCCTGTTTCCGTTCTGAGGCCGGTTCATACGGAAAAGATACGCGGGGACTCATCAGGCAGCACCAGTTCAACAAAGTGGAAATGGTCAAGTTTACCACACCGGAAACATCCTACGATGAACTGGAAAAATTGACCCTCAATGCGGAGGAAGTTTTAAAAAGACTGAACATTCATTTCCGGACAGTAAGCCTGTGCACAGCGGATTTGGGGTTTTCTTCCGCCAAGACATATGACGTTGAGGTTTGGCTTCCGGGGCAGGATTCTTATAGAGAGATATCGTCCTGCAGTAACTTCGAGGATTTTCAGTCCCGCAGGGCGTCCATACGATTCAGACGAGAAAGCAGTGGCAAGGTAGAGTTTGTTCATACCCTTAATGGTTCCGGGCTCGCCGTCGGGAGAACCGTAGTGGCTGTTCTGGAAAATTTCCAGCAGGCCGATGGAAGCGTTATTATTCCAGACGCGCTCAGGCCTTACATGAAAGGAATTGACAGGATTCCAGCTCGGGTTTAATATAAAATTCGGTTCTGAAATCAGTGTCATCACGGAGGGGTGGCCGAGTGGTCGATGGCGGCGGTCTTGAAAACCGTTAACCGAAAGGTTCACAGGTTCGAATCCTGTTCCCTCCGCCAGAATAGAAGTAAAAATCCCTGCCCTTTCAGAAACAGGGGTGTACGGGAGACTTAAAGAGATAATAGATCGGCTGCATGTGGAGAGATGCCAGAGAGGCCGAATGGGTTCGCCTGCTAAGCGAATGTACGCCCTTAAAAGGTGTACCGGGGGTTCGAATCCCCCTCTCTCCGCCATACTTTTATGGAGCGCCCATAGCTCAGATGGATAGAGCGTTGGACTACGAATCCAAAGGCCCCAGGTTCGATTCCTGGTGGGCGCGCCAGTAAATTAGGCACCTTGTTAATATTTTCGAATGACTTTTCGGGAGAATTGGTAAAGGAGAATGGTGTCCCCAAAATCTGAAGAGCACCGGCCATGGGGTTATTTCTGCGTCCTTGCCGATGAGCCGGACCATAAAGTGAAACGAATTGTTGTGTTCCCGAAGCAGCGTTTGAGTCTCCAGAGACACCGTCACAGAATGGAACACTGGTATATAGTCCGGGGAAGCGCCATCGTGACCATCGACAAGGACCAAATCCGACTGGAGCGCGGCCAGGCTGTGGACATTCCCCAAGGCGCATGGCATAGGATCATGAACACAGGGGAGGAGAATGTTGTCGTCATTGAAGTCCAAGGCGGCGATTACTTCGGAGAGGATGACATCGAGCGGTTGGAGGACGACTACGGCCGGGTTTGACGGCTTCATCATCAATCTCTGAGAAAGAACCCAACCATCACACAGAGCGAATCACTATATGGTCAAAATTGTTGACCATATAGGCCGCCATCCATGAAGTGCCCGATTATTTCGCAAGAGGTGTGCCACAATTTTTCAGGGAATATTTGGCATATTTATCTTGACAAGGGAAAAAAAGAGAGTATGTTGCGTGCCTAAAGAAATGGGTGAAAAACCCAGCGTCTGAAAAATTTTGAAAGGAGGTACTACGTTGATGAAGAAGGTGTTTGCTTTCATGCTTTCGGTGCTGATGTTAATAGCTTTTTCGCTTGTATTTGTTGGCTGTCCGTCTGCACCAGAAAAGAAACCGGCAGAGCCTGCAAAGAAAGAAGCAGCAGCGCCTGCACCAGCACCAGCGCCTGCACCTGGGGCACCAGCTCCTGCAGCGCCAGCTCCCGCAGCTCCTGCGCACAAGTAATATCCCTATTAAGAGCTGATAAGAAAAAAACAACCGAGCATTCCATGATTAATCAGAGTGCTCGGTTTGTTTTTTTTAGGCGGGAATCAGTTCTTACAGGCTGCGCTTTGTATATTTTGCCAGAGACTTCCCGAATAAATTATTTTCCATTCTTGATCGCCAGAGATGGCAGAGTGGATTATGTATCCTTCCGCGTTGAAATAAACAATCTGCAGGAACCTGATCCTGTTTCCTCTGCACTCAATCTCATTTAGTATCTCAATGTACTTCAAACCTTTTGCGGATTTTTTTAACTTTTTTAACTCTCCTTTTACTTCCTGA
The DNA here is from genome assembly GCA_903893135.1 of uncultured Syntrophaceae bacterium. Classification (GTDB taxonomy): domain Bacteria; phylum Desulfobacterota; class Syntrophia; order Syntrophales; family UBA2185; genus Fen-1135. The sequence goes on from CAITLA010000059.1 coordinate 9,172, forward strand.
CGATATTTACTTTTTTCAGACGGGGCAATCAGTGACCATATCCGGGCAATATCAGGGGATGGATGGGAGACGCTTTTCTTTTCTATATAGAGAGCGTCTCGGTACTTCGTAAAACCCACAAAAACCCATTGCTCTTTTCCTGCCTGTGCACAAACGGGAGTCGCTCCCAGGAAAGATGCACCAATAAAGAAAATAATAAAATATGATAACGGAGTCAGTTTCATGGAGTGAATTTCTCCTTTATTTGCTTGCCACACTTCTTATAATACTCTATTTTAGGCCCATAATAAATAATATATTTAACTTGCACATCAGTGGATGCAAATAAATGGAACTGAACTACACAATAGCGAGGAGCAAAAAAAGAAAGAAGACGATTTCATTGCAGGTGAAAGCTGACGGGACAGCAGTTGTTTGTGCGCCCCATCGGACCCCGATTCCAGAAATAGATAAATTCGTGAGGGAGAAGGAGAGTTGGTTATGGAGAAAGATCAGGGAGAACGGGGAAAGGCAAAAAGAAATCAAGGCAAAAGAATATGTAACAGGTGAAATATTTTTTTTCCTGGGGGAACCCCATCCGTTGAGAATCGAAGCGGCCGCTCTTGGATGTGATAAACTGGCTTTTCTCTGCGGCCAATTTGTCCTTGCCAGTGATAAGGTCTTACAGGGAAGGGAGCTTTTCGTTGACTGGTATAGGAAAAGCGCACAGGAATATATTGGGGAGAGAGTCGATCATTTCAGCCAGGCCCTGAATCTCATTCCAAGAGGCATCAGGATAAGCAATGCGCGCCACCGCTGGGGTTCCTGTTCTCAGGATAATCATCTGCATTTCAGTTGGCGGCTCATAATGGCGCCGCGTCCCGTCATTGACTACCTGGTTGTGCATGAGTTAGCACACATGAAAGAAAAGAATCATTCGGAGCGTTTCTGGGGTCTTGTAGGGAAAACTATAGCCGATTACAAGAAACAGAGAATCTGGTTAAAGGATAACGGGCATACATTGGATATTTAGAAGTTACATAACCTGTGAGTCTCCCGATCCCCTGCCTTGCAGATATCTTGTCTACCGATATGCTGAAACCTCGGGGAGAAGCTTCATTTTTGTGTATTTTCCTGCATAATTTTGGTATAAGCGGGCACATTAATTTTTTGGTTTATGAAAGAGGCACATGGGATCTGAGTTGATACCCGTCACATCGATGGGCGTAGGTGAAGAAGGAATTATTCAAGCCATCTCCGGAGGCGGGTCTCTTACAAGCAGACTCGCAGGCATGGGTATTGTATCTAACGCCAAGCTCAAAGTCCTCCGTAAGAGCGGGGGGCTGGTTATTGTCCAGGTAGCGGATACAAGGGTGGCACTGGGAAGTGGAGAGGCAGCGAAGATACTGGTATTTAAGGTTACGGCAGCGCGGGATGAAGGAGAGCAGAAAAGGGTTGAAAGGAAAATTCTTGTTGCCCTTGCCGGCCAGCCCAATGTGGGGAAATCTACTGTATTCAATATTCTTACCGGATTATCACAGCATGTCGGCAACTGGCCGGGAAAAACGGTGGAGAAGAAAGAAGGCGCCCATGTTTCGGATGACGTGGAACTGCAGATAGTAGACTTGCCGGGCACCTACAGCCTGACGGCCTTCTCCGAAGAGGAGAGGGTTGCACGGGATTTTATAATCAGCGTAAATCCTGATGTTATTGTCCATCTCGTGAATGCATCTGCCCTCGAAAGAAGCCTCTATCTCTTGTCAGAACTGTTGCTTTTAGGTCCCCCTGTTGTTGTAGCCGTCAATATGATCGATGTTGCTGACGCTCAGGGGATTCACGTTGATGTGAAGGCGCTGCAGGAATCTCTGGGGATACCGGTCGTGCCGATGGTCGCCACTAAAAACAGGGGCATCAAGGAACTCGTATCCACTGTCATCGCTGCGGCAAGAGGGGAACTGGATTACAAACCCAGCATACCTGATGTTTCCCCGGATCACAGGGCGATTTTTGATAGTCTCATGAATCTCATCAAAGACTACGTCCCACCTCCGCTCACCGTCCACTGGACTGCTACGAAGCTCATGGAAGGCGATCCGGAAATATCGAAGGTGATGGAAGGACTTTTGCCCGTGGATGTGTGGAACAGGATACAGACGCTTCTCATCAAGCATGAAGACTCCCTCCACGCTGTGGTCAGCGGCAGGTATGACTGGATCGAAGAGGTTACGAGGGCAGCCGTTTCGAGGTTCAAAATGGGACAGGTTGTCATGACTGACAGAATCGATCATATTCTCACCCGCCCCATTTTTGGCATTCCTATACTCCTTGCAGTTTTTGCAGGCGTCTTCATGGTGACATATAAGATCGGGTTCCCCCTGCAAAAGCAGATTGAATGGATAGTTGGTGCCTTTGCCCGGTGGGTAGATGCGGCAATTGTCTCTTCCCATCCCTGGGTCAGGGGAATCATCATCGACGGCATCATCGGAGGTGTGGGGTCAGTCTTGACCCTGCTTCCCATATTGCTCATATTTTTTGCGGTCATGGCTTTTTTGGAAGACGTTGGATATATGGCAAGAGCGGCTTTTGTCATGGACAGATTCATGCACCTTGTTGGTCTTCACGGGAAGAGCTTTATTCCCATGTGTTTGGGTTTCGGGTGTAACGTGCCATCGGTTCTGGGCACGAGGATTGTGGAGTCCAAGAGGGAGCGGCTGCTCACGATATTTCTTATTCCCTTCGTCCCCTGTACGGCGCGGCTTGCGGTCCTGACATTTGTCTCTGCCGCTCTGTTTGCGGACAAGGCAGCCCTTGTTTCCTGGGCATTGCTGACCATGAACATACTTATATTAGGAGTCGTAGGCATGCTCATAGATAGGTTTGTCTTGAAGGATGAGCCCATGCCTTTCATCATGGAACTGCCCCTCTATCACAAGCCAGATCCCAGAACGATTGGAATCGTTGTGTGGGCAAGGACGTTAGCATTTGTAAAAAGGGCGGGCACCGTTATACTGACAGTTTCTGTCGTCATATGGGTTTTCTCCCATTTTCCGGGCGGCAATACGGAGGGTAGCGTTCTCGCGTGGTTCGGCCGTCTCTTGGAGCCGGTGGGGAAACCAATGGGACTTGACTGGAAAATGCTGACCGCCTTGATTACGAGTTTTGCGGCGAAAGAGAATGCAATTGCCACCCTCGGAGTTCTTTATGGTGTGGGCGAGCATGGGTTGCTTAAGGTCTTGCCGAATGTTGTGAGTCACGCCTCGGCGCTGTCTTTCCTGGTTGTTCTCATGCTTTTTATCCCCTGCGTAGCCACTGTGACGGTGATGAAAAAGGAAATGGGAAGCTCGAAATGGTTTGCGTCCTCTCTGCTCTTAATGCTTGTCGTATCTTTTTCCGCTGGTATCGTTGCCTACCATGTGGCTCTGTGGGCGGGACTGTAGAAATTTCTAACATTCAAGCAGCTATTTGGGTTGTCGGTAGTGAATACAAATAGTCATTTGCGGCATTCGCCGCGCTCTGAATTCATTGCTGGTGTCAGGGCCATAATGCCGATCTTGTTAGGCGTGGTCCCGTTCGGAATGATTTACGGGGTGCTGGCCATGGGCGCCGGGCTGACCGTTGGCGCGGCTATGGCGATGTCGTCCATTGTTTTCGCAGGCTCGGCACAGTTCGTGGGCGTGCAACTCATCCACTCGGGCGCGCCGGGGATGGTCATCGTCTTTACCACGTTCATCGTGAACCTGCGGCATATACTGTATAGTGCCTCCATCGCTCCTTATCTCGCTCGGCTCAGCCCCCAATGGAAGTGGTTGCTGGCCTACCTGCTCACCGATGAGGCTTACGCCGTCACTATCACCCGCTACAATCAAGAATCGGCATCACCAGTTATATCTGCGAACAGGCATTGGTATTTGCTGGGGGCGGGACTGGCGATGTGGGGCACGTGGCAGGTCAGTACCGCGGCGGGCATCTTTCTTGGCGCCCAGGTTCCATCCAGTTGGTCACTCGATTTCACCATAGCCCTCACGTTCATCGCGCTCGTCGTGCCGGCGTTGCGCGATCGACCGAGCGTGGCGGCAGCGCTTTCTGCAGGCATCATTGCCGTCCTGGCTTTTGGCCTGCCCTACAAGCTGGGGTTGATAGTCGCGGCTATCGGCGGTATGGCTATTGGCCTTTGGGTCGAAGCGCGGCAGTCGTTGCGTGCCCATCGTCACGAGCGGGGGGACAGCCGATGAATGTGTGGCTGCTCCTCATATGTATGGGCTTAGTCACCTACGCGATTCGCCTATCGATGATCGGGCTGATCGGACGTGTGAATCTGCCGCCGATCATTCAATGGGCATTGTGTCTTGTGCCTCCGGCAGTGCTGTCTGCAATTATTTTTCCTGAGTTGCTGATGCCTGGAGGCACGCTCGATTTGTCCTTCGGAAATCATCGGCTGCTGGCTGGAGCGCTGGCCGCTGCTGTTGCGTGGCGCACCAAGAACGTACTGCTGACGATTGGAGTCGGCATGGTGGCTCTCTGGGTCTTGCAGGCCGTGATTCCTCATTGAGGCAGGGCGGCTGTTTGGGCCATGTGAGTCCTCCATTCTCCAGGATAGCTGAAGCTGTTGAGAGTGGATTCAGAACGGGTCTGCAAGTCTAAAAAAGTATTTTGACGGGTATCTTGCATCAAGGGTGTTATACCGGCGCTGCAATTCGTATGGTGGTAAGGAGGAAAGATGAAAAAGAGAACTATGGTATCCATTTTTTTTGTGTTTCTTTTTGTTTCTGTAATTTGCGGAAACCTGCGCGCTGAAACAGTAGAAGAGACCCTGACAAAAGAATTCCCCGGAGCAGATTATGATGCGATTAAACCGACCGATATAAAGGGCATGTACGAGGTCATTAAAGGTTCTGAGATATTCTATTATGTTCCGGATCCTGGTTATCTCATCGTCGGGGATATCTTCAACAAAGAGGGAAGGAATGTCACCGCAGAGAAAAAGGGCGAGCTTTATGCCGAAAGCGCAAAAAACTCCCGTTGGAAAAGGCCATCAAAGTCGGAAGCGGCAAGAATACTATTGTAGAATTTACCGATCCCGATTGCCCCTATTGCAGGACTGCATCCTCCTTTTTAGGGCAGAGAAAGGACGTAACGCGCTATATTTTCTTTTTCCCTCTCCCCATGCACGAGGACGCTGAGAATAAAATAAAATATATCTTTTGCGCCGCCGATCGGGTGAAAGCTTACGAAGATGTCATGGAGGGCAAGTTAGATGATCAGAAATATGAAAAATTCTTGAGACCTGAAGCAGCGGAACTTCTGGAGCTTCACAAACAGATCGGGCAAAAGATGCGCATAAGTGGCACACCATTCTTTATCATTAACGGAAAGAAGTCAGTCGCTGGGGCAAATATTCCAGAGATCGAAGAAGCTTTGGAGAAGTGAAACTTATTTGACCAGTACGACACCTTAATAATGAAATGATGTACTAAGTCTGAGATCTGAAAAATAGAATGAATAGGGGAGAATCTTATCCTAATGCCGGATTATTCCCGCTAATCCCGGGTCTTTCCCAGATGTCCCTCTTCCCGCAGCCAGTGCTCGGTTATTCGCATTCCTTCCTTCAAGGACAGGCGGGGCTGATAACCCAGTTCGCGCCTTGCTTTATCAATACTGAAGCGGGCTTTTTTGGTTAAAAAACCAACAGCCTGACGTGTTATCTTTGGTTGCTTGCCGGTAAACTTTGAGGTTATCTCCATTCCCAGGGCGACGAGTGTTCCAAGCAGTTCGGGAACGGATCTCATCTGCGGCCTTCCGGCCATCGATGCATAGCATCCGAAGAAATCTTTCCAGGGGAGAGCGATCCCGTCAGTGATTATATAAGCCTGTCCCACGGATTCGTCGCGTTTCGTTGCCAGCAGTGTGGCATCAATAAGATTATCGATATAGACATAATTGCAGAGGCCCGTCCCTTCGTTGATGAGCATCATTTGACCGGAATTAATCAACTTGACAGGCCGAAGCGTCCACGGCTTGGAATGAGGGCCGTAGACATTGGTGGGCCGTATTACCACGACCGGCAGTTTTCTGTCCCGGTGATATGCCCATACGATTTCCTCAGAGGCGATTTTTGTGTCGCAGTAGAGATTGCCGCAAGGCTGATAGGGAGTGTTTTCATCTGCTCCGTCCGGAGGATTGAGTCCGTATACGGCTACGCTGCTCATGTGAATGAACTTCTTGACGCCTGCATGAACGGCAGCCTTAAGGATGTTTTCCGTCCCTTCGACATTTACTTGATAGAATACTTTTTTGACGCCTGTCTCACGGACCAAGGCGGCGCAGTGAAACACAAGATCGCACCCCTCGACGGCCCTGCTGAGAGATTGTGGATCGAGAAGGTCACCCTCAACAATTTCCAGGGGCAACTTCCCCAGACGCGCCGCTTTCCTCGTGTTGCGCACCAGTGCGCGAACACGGACGCCTTCTTCAGTCGCCAATCTTTCCGCCAGCCGGCCACCGATGAATCCCGATGCGCCTGTCACCAATACAAGCAATCCGCGAATTTCCATGACTCCTCCCGAATAATTCTTTTCTTGAATTCCACATCTCACCTATGTGACTCATCCCAGTTCCTTCCTGAAAAGATATCCACCTTGAGAGGCACTTTCAGTTTGATTACCTCTTCCATCTCTTTCTTGACCAGGGCTATTACTTCTTCCTTCTCATTGGAATGAACTTCAAAGACCAGTTCATCGTGGACCTGCATGATCATACTTACCCTGAGGCGCCTCTTCACAATCAGGTTTGAGATATTGATCATGGCCACTTTAATAAGATCGGCCGCCGTTCCCTGAATCGGTGTGTTGATTGCCATGCGCTCGGCGAACTGCCTCACA
>CAITLA010000060.1 GCA_903893135.1 uncultured Syntrophaceae bacterium
CAAACAAATCGACGCGTTTATCGACGAGGCCAAACGCAGCGGCGAGCAGTATCCGATTTACTTGGGGCTGTAAAAAAGAGGTGCCCTCAAGTGGCGGGATTTCGAACGTTTACACATATACGGAATTGCTTTGCGTTTTTAACCGTAACGGCCGGTATAAACCGCCGTTGCCAGCACGTGGCCGGAAATCGCCTCTTTAAATTCTTTCAAGGTGTCGCTTGACTTGAGCTTCAACTTAGTATCAAGCGCATACACTTTGAACTCATACTCATGTACGCCCGTGTCAGGAGGAGGATTCGGACCAGACCAGACGTCGCCTTTCTGGCCGAATTCAGCCAAAGTTCCGGTCAAGATTGTCCCGAAATCGGTCTCTTTGTCTAAACGTCTTTCCGTACCGGGAATATTTACTAATATTAAATGAGCATACTCGCCCCCTTTAAGTTTTTCTTTCGGGGGCAGGGTGATGTTACCCCACTCGGAGATGGTTTTGTTAGCTGCGTAATTTTTGTCAATCACGATAAGCGCAAAGGTTTTGGTGTTTGCCGGAGGTAGCCTCCAAACCAGACCCGGAAATTGATTTCGGCCCATTGACCCGCATTCCGCAGGCAATTTCCCTCCGTTCTCGAATACATTCGATCTAATGTCCATTTAACACCTCCTGCTTTCGGATATTTTTTACCATTTTTTTATAAATAAATCAAGGGCTTAGCCCTCAAGATTTACTTTGCTATTTTTGTTTGTTTTAATATACATTTTGCTGTATATTAAAGTCCGGATATAATTTGTCAGGAGTTTCATATGGAGCATTTTAAAGCGTTATTGTATTTCCTTCTGGCTAGTATTATAGCTTTGGCGGTAATTAGTCTTGTGCCTTTGGATTTAGAGAGAAATGTGTTAAATGGTTTTGTTGTTGTTGTTGATATTGGATTCGTGGTTGGCTGGGCGATTTTCAAGCTTAAGAGGTTGTAGGGTTTTGCTAAGCTTTTGTGACCAGCCAATGTGAATGGTATCACTTATAGCGTTAGAGTGACAGCATTTGTAAATTTGTATTACCAGCTATCAAATCGATCGGTGTCCCCAGATGATTTGAGTTAGAACGAGTAAGCAAAAGACAGTCACACTCGGTAAATCGCTATTATAAATGACCTGTTCCATGACAGCGCCGACACAATCCATCACCCGGCTGCATTTTACCACTACCCATGTCTGCTGCTGGACCGTCGCATAACCCACAGCCAAACCATTTGCCTCCATGACATTTAGGACACTTTGGGGAACTATCAGTAAAGATTCCCAATGCGCTATCCTTAATGACACCTTCACCACCGCATTTTCGGCACGACCACCAACCCGCCCCATCGCAATATTTACACTTCCCCTTATGTGAGTTATCCCCTTCCGGATTACATTCCGGACACGGGTCCCTCTCCACTTTTTCTCTGATTTCCTCAGTAGTGCGCCTGCTCTGGGGTAATTCTTTTTCGGGCTCCGCATCTCTGATAATGTCCCGATTGCGATTGCTTTCCATAACTCTGTCCGGGGCATTCATCTTTCCTGCATATAACAGTTGAAGTTTATCAATCCTGCTTTGCAGAGTATCGATCTTATTTAATAATAGTTTTATATTTCCTCGCTCGATACTGCTGTCCCCTGATTGAAATCTATTGTAGTTACACCTTTCGCAGTCACCCATCTCACTTTTATTCTTGTTACCACAAGCGTGACAATACAAGGAAGGTCTTTCCTCTCCTTTTGCCTTTAATTCTCCAATCCTCTCAACACACTTGTCGCACGCCCGGTTTGTCTCATCGCTGATATTTCTTTTACCACATGCGGTGCAGTACCACATATTCCACCTCTAATACGGACAATATCATGCCCGGTGAGATATTAATCTATGCTTTTCGTATGGTGTTTGTCAACCAAGATTATTATTTTGTTACTTATCCTTCGCTAAACTTAACTATCAATTGTACGAAGTTACAATCATAGAAGAACCTCCGCACATCCTTCATCAATTGAAATCGTCCCATCAACTCAATACAAACTCTTATTTACTAATTACCTCCAAAACGGTATCATATAGAAACCAATTCACCAGACTGTTTATTACATTCCCAATCGATATCACAAACCAATCAATAAAGAATAAAGAAATGTCATCGCAGGTACTCTATCGCAAGTGGCGGCCGCAGACCCTGTCCGAGGTGGTAGGGCAGGAGCACGTGACCAAAACCCTGCTCAACGCGCTCAAGACGGGAAAAGTGGCGCACGCCTACCTCTTCTGCGGCCCGCGGGGAACGGGCAAGACCAGCACCGGCCGCATCCTGGCTAAGGCCGTCAACTGTCAAAAAGGCGGCAAGGGGGAGCCCTGCAACGCCTGCTCCATGTGCCAGTCCATCACCGAGGGACGCGCCATGGACGTGATAGAGATCGACGCCGCCTCCAACCG
>CAITLA010000061.1 GCA_903893135.1 uncultured Syntrophaceae bacterium
GAGAATAGAGCGAAAGCCTGTTGACATAGAATGATTCCTTTATATGTTAATTAAGTTAAATGTTAAGGGATTTCAAAGTTGAAGTAATGCGGGCTTTAGCCTGCAATTTCCCTTGTGTTTCCAGATTAATTTAACTACAGGCTGAAGCCTGTGTTACTAAAAGTTGCGGCCCTTGGCCGCCTAATTTAATCGTATAGGAAATTGTATTTTTGAGGCTATTTACTGCCTTTTGCCTGTTTTAAGATAAAGTTCGGATTTTTTTCTGACATGAGAGTATCTTTTTTGATGTCCCTTACGAAGTCATGGCCGCATTTCATGCAGTTGACGATGGGGCATTTGCCCGGACCGTCTGGTGGAAAGGCATCGACTATGATGTCTTCCACCCACATTTCAAAGTCGCAGGCAAGGCAACGATACGGATACCATTCGGTAGGTCCGTTGAACGGAAGGTCTTCTTCTTCCTGTTTTTCATTTTCGTGTGGACTTCTCATTGATCCGCTCATCCGGTGTCTTCAAAGCGTTCCCTGCCGTATGCCATGTCGATGATCAAACCATACTTCGGATGCCATATGGATTCAAGCTCCATTATGTTTCCGCAGCCAGGACACTTCAACGGATCCCTTCCGTAAGTCTGAATTGACAGGTCTCTGAATTTTTTCCGAGGTATCACTCTGTACCCGCCGGTATCCGCCGGATGTTTTGTCGGCAGCATGATTTGGATTTTCTCCCGCATCGGCTGATATCTGACGTTGCCGTGGAAGCCGTAATACCGTATCCGCTGAAATCCCTTGGGCAGGATGTGCTGAACCATTCTGCCTATGAATTTTAGAGCCGGAATTGTTTCGTGCTGGATAATTCCGGTTTTATGGTCGTGGTACCAGTAGCTGACTTCTTTTCCGTTGTAATTTTCGATGCGTCTGACGGAAATCGGAGGGGAGACGACATACTTGGCCAGGTATTTTGCGACACCTTTGCCTCCTGGCGGAACGTCCCCCTTTTGGACATATGCCACAAATCCTGCCGGATACTCTTTCCAAGCTTTGTCAATATCCGATTTCAACTGCGGGGAAGGGGGCAGATGGGTCTTGAGAAATCTCAGCAGGTGAAACTGCCATTTCCGATGCAGGATTTCATAAGGGATGTAGGAAATTTGGTGCCATTTGTTTTCAGGCGTGACACCTCCGGAACTGAGCAGTATGTGCATGTGCAGGTTGTAGTTGCCGGGACGCCCGGCAGTTTGCAGCACGACAACCAGTCCGATATCAAGATCAATCTTGAATGCCGTTCTGAAAACATCCTTCAGGCATTCCTGCGCAAGCGCCATGAAAGGGGACAGAAGGTTACTGTCCCGATAGAAATGCAGTCTAAAAATCCGGCACCGTCAAAACAACATGCCGATACATAATGCCCGGGATTAATCGCCTTCCGATAAATTCAATCCACCTTTCGGCATATGGTACTGAACATGAAAGGCAAAAGCATGATTTGCATGTCATCGAGGCTGAGTGCGAGAGTCCACAATGAGGACAACGGTACTTGGCATAACCCATCTTTTCAGGATTGCCGCAGTCGAGCATTTTGCTGATCACTTCATCGTAATACGCAATATTGTAGCGAGGATTTTCTTGCTTGAAAGTCTCCCAGTGGTCAATAAAAATTTGCTTGAATGTTGATTTAGAGATATGTTTAACCGTGATGCCTCCTTATTTTGTCTGCAATTATGGTAAGGCAAATCAGCACAGAAAGCAATCTCTATTTTACCCATCATGAGGAAATTTGCAGAACGAGGGAATTAAAAGCCCCGGCGGCAGCCGGTTAAGTCCAAAAGACCGGCGTCAAGTCTCTTTCCATTGACTATAAGGAAACTGATGGATTAATGCATCACTAGTACTTATATTAGGATATGAACTGCGAAAAACTCAAGATTGAACCGAAGAAGCTCTGGACTTTTGTTGTGATATTCGCAGTACTGGTCACAACCCTATTCCAGCTACGCATACAGGGGCGGATCTGGTGGTGCTCCTGTGGGCATTATAATCTTTGGTCCGGGGACATATGGAGCTTGC
>CAITLA010000062.1 GCA_903893135.1 uncultured Syntrophaceae bacterium
GGTGCAATCTCCAACTACTTAAGCAGCATCAGCAAGGATGGGTCACAAAAAACGTTCCCCGAAACTTTTACCGTTCAGTTTGTCAAGGCCCAGGATCTTCGCTACGGAGAGAACCCTCATCAGCACGCCGCTTTTTACAGGGAAACGGATCGACCCCCATCTGCCATAGCCGGTGCGTACCAGCTGCAGGGAAAGGAGCTGTCATACAACAATATTATGGACAGCGATGCCGCATGGCAGATGGTGTCTGATTTTGAATTACCGGCTACGGTCATTGTCAAGCACGCCAACCCCTGCGGTGCAGCCACCTCTGGCAGTGATATCGCCGCAGCTTTCAGGAAGGCCATGGAAACGGACCCAGTTTCTGCCTTCGGGGGGATCGTGGCCGTAAACCGGACCATAGACAAAAAAGCAGCCCAAGATATGACCAAAATCTTCCTTGAAGTTATTATTGCACCAGGATTTGACGAGGACGCAAAAGCTATATTGAGTGCAAAACAGAACGTGAGGCTCCTGGAAATTCCTCTGACGGGAACGCGGCCTGCCGGCTATGATTTCCGGAGGGTCGTAGGAGGCCTTCTCATTCAAGAAAGGGATATGGCTGATTTTGATATCCGGAAAGTGCATGTAGTTACAAAAAGGCGTCCCACGGAGGAAGAATACCAGGCTTTGGAATTTGCCTGGAGGGTTGTGAAATACGTCAAATCAAACGCCATTGTGTACACCACAAAGGACCAATTGGTCGGTGTGGGCGCAGGACAGATGAGCCGCGTGGACTCCGTAAAAATTGCCACCATGAAAGCCAAGCTGCCGACAAAAGGCTGCGTATTGGCTTCTGATGCCTTCTTCCCATTCAGGGACGGCGTCGATATGGCAGCCGGCGCAGGCATTACCGCCATAATCCAACCCGGCGGCTCCGTCAGAGACGCAGAAGTTATCAAGGCAGCGGATGAGCATGACATGGCCATGATTTTCACGGAGACGAGGCACTTCCGACACTGACAGAGGTGTGAAGATCAAGGCACTGAATTCGAGACACTTGGCTGCTTCAAAGACTGAATGTGAAAGACGTCCGGAGCCATGCAGTTGAGTTTTTATCTCTTGTTTTGTGACATGGGAATTTAGTATTTGCTTAGGATTTGGGTATTTTCACTTTGGGGACTTTACAAGATGGAGGACTACTTGATATGAAGGAGAAGATGGCGCCCATAGTCAGCGTGGTTATGGGAAGTGATTCCGACCTCCCCATTATGGGAGAGACGATCAGGCTTTTAAAGGATTTCGCAGTTCCTCACGAAGTTTTTTTGACCTCTGCCCACCGTTCGCCGGAAAGGACATCCTCATTTGCCAAGAAGGCATCTCAAAGAGGCATCAAGGTCATCGTCGTGGGCGCCGGAGCGGCGGCGCATCTGGCCGGTGTGATTGCCTCCCAGTCACTCCTGCCAGTCATCGGAGTGCCGATTGATGCGACGCCACTCGGTGGAATGGATGCATTGCTCTCCACAGCACAGATGCCCGGAGGCATACCCGTTGCGGCAATGTCCATCGGCAAGGCAGGGGCAAAAAATGCAGCCCTGCTCGCTGTAAGAATATTGGCCCTGGAAGATAAGGGACTGAGAACAAAATTGCTTACATTCGTAGAGCGTATGGCCAAAGATGTGGAGAAGAAGCAGGAAAGCCTGACATGCGAGAAGTCCTGAAAATCGATCGCCAAAGGCCTGATGAATCCTTGATTGCAGAAGCGTCATCGATTCTCAGGGCAGGAGGAGTCGTGGCCTATCCTACGGAGACCTTCTACGGACTCGGCGCTGACGGACAAATCGAAGATGCAATCAAGAAGATCTTCCTGATCAAGGGAAGGAATTTTAAGAATCCCATCTCTGTTATCATTGGCAACGCCAATGATGTGAGAGGTCTTGTGGAAGAAATACCGGAATTCGCGCTCCATCTTATGGAAAAATTCTGGCCGGGAGCCTTGACCATTATATTCAAAGCCTCCCCAGACGTATCCCCTCTTCTTACGGCTGGCACAGGAAAAATCGGCATCCGCCTCTCCAGCCACCCCGTAGCAACCGCTCTGGCAAATAAACTCGGTCACCCGATAACAGCGACAAGCGCGAATCTTTCGGGTAAGCATGAATGTACGTCAGCCGATGAAGTTATCCAAGGCATTGGAGACCAAATAGACGCGGTCATGGATGGCGGGCAAACCCCGGGCGGATCAGGATCTACAATCATAGATGTAACCACTGACCCTCCGGTGATCCTGCGAGAGGGGATCATTCCGAAATATAAATTAACCTATTCCAGATTTGTATAGACCTACGGCAGCAGGCGCTCTGCGCCTACAGGCGTGGCAAATGCTTTCACAACACCCGCCGGTTCACGCGTAAATACTATCATGAAAGGGATCCGGCCCTGGGGCACAATCCGGTCATTAGACACGTCGCTCCCCTGAGGATTGGATAGTTCCTTCTGTATTTGATCCTCTGTCATGGTCGCAAGTTCATCCACGTTCAGTAGATTGCCGCAATACGATTCCCTGACTCCGAGTACAACAGTGTAGGCATCGGTAACCTCTCCCTTAACCTTGATCCTTGTCATAGGAAATGACGAGTGGTTGATTGCAGCACCCTCTAAAACGCGAATTGTTCCCATGGTCAAGTTACTCACGAGTCGCTGTCTCAAATCTGCAACATCGACCTGTGCGGGACCGACTTCCTCGCTTTTCTTGATTGTACCGAATATTTTTTCAAAGGTCGTCTGCCAATCTGTCTCAGCGAAGAAGGTGAAATAAACACCCCCCATTAGGAGCACTATTAATAAATAGACCACTTGTCTCCCCCGGGGCGTTACCGGTTTCATTTCGGTCTTTTCCTCAGTAATCTTATCAGTAATCTTATCCCGATTGGGTCTATCATCATGCACATTTTCTGTCCCGACAGACTTATACTTGCCGATGTCCCCAATATCCTTTTCAATATCCCCGACGGTCACAGTTTCCGGCCGCTTCGTATCTTCCTTCTCGTCCAACATAATCTGCCCTTGTGCCGCTCTCTTGTGTGGGGATGCAGATTCTTTCATATCTTCTGTACCCACATCTTTTTCTCTATCGCTTAAAGATGCCTTCCCTGCCTCTGCCGGATTATCCAGAAAGAAGACATTCTTGCATTGGTTACACCTGACCCATATACCATCCCCTTCGATCAGTGTCTCATCAAACTTGAATTTCGTTTGACAATTCTTACATTGAGCGACCATATGCCCTCCAATTAATCGGAAATATTCCTCCCTTGAGCAATCCCATCTTGAAGAATGGTTTGTTCATCAACTTTCCCCGATGACACATACATCCGGTAAAAAGCGATACATTTCATTGAAATCAAGACCATATCCCACGACAAAACGGTCCGGAATGTCGAAACCGGCATAATCTGCTTCAAACGGCACCTTTCTTCTGTCTTTTTTGTCGAGGAACACGCAGATTTTTAACGATCGCGGATCTCTTTTCTTGAGCCTCTCAACCAGAGAAGAGAGGGTCAGTCCGGTATCCAGGATATCTTCCACAACGAGAACGTCCCTTCCCTGTATTGATGTTTCAATATCTTTAGAGATCGTGATATTGCCTGTGCTCATGGTTCCTGCACCATAACTCGCCAGTCGGACAAAATCGACTTGACAGGGGATACGTAGATAACGTATCAGATCCGCCATAAATACAAACGCACCCTTGAGAATACCGATAAGGATCAGCTCTTTCCCTTCGTAATCACGTGAGATGACATCAGCTAATTCCCGAACCCTCTTGTCAATATCCGCTTTGGCAATAAGAATCTCTTTTCTCACTTCGCTCATACTACCCCCATGCCAGCCACTACAGGAAAAAGTATCTCATGCAAATGCCTATTGCTCAAAAGCGGCAATCATAATTACTGCAAATAGGCACGAGCAAATTCATCAATGTTTGCCTCTATCAGCTTCTCCCCTTCCTCTAATTCCTGCATATTCTGAAACTCTGAAGAAAGGCTGAGAAATATACTGTTGAATCGGGATTCCTCGCATCCAAGGGCATTGTAGTCGATGCGGTTGATCATGTATTCTGAGCCATCGAAATAATACTTGCCGAAACGATTAGTGGCAGACGACCTGAACGGCCAGGAAATCTTGAAGGAAAAGAAATTGAGGATGATATCCCCAAGACCGTTCTCTTTCAATCTGGCTGGTGACGGCATTTCAAAAACCCTCTCGCTGATCAGGCGAAAATATGATTTGACCAGATCGATATCGGTGACACATAGTCCGTAAAGGTACCAGTCATTCGCTATATTTGTCAGAGCCAGCTTCTCTTCTCTTGATAGATAATGATAGCTGGGACACAGGTGCCCCTCGCATAACTCCCTGCCATAAAAGGAAACCTCCCTCATATCCGCACCGCCGTTCTGGCAGGGATGGAGGAGGCACCCTACTTTTTTCTCCGCGTCATCGAGGAAACCCAGATATTCACAGCAGTAGATAACCTCGTATATCTTGCTCGTGTCTTCCGACATCTTTACCTTGTGGGAGAAGCCCGGCAAGTCTGCCTGACACCCGACCGTTTGCCGGAAGTAATTCGTCCTTTCTCTTATTCGTCTGGACAGAGAATCTTTGGTGCTGTCAGCATAATTATAGAGTCCGCAACATGCCCCGCAGGATTTGTTTGCATCCGGCTGGCAAAGGTGGATGAATGTCTCATCTTTCATGCGACGATAAGTTTTCGAACCGTGGTTAAAATCCCGTGCGCGGGTTGGAGCCTCCGCTCCATGGCGAGGTCGATCCTCTCTCTTCAAGCTGAGATCTGGAGGCAGATTTTGCCCCTTTATATGAGGAATACATTTGCAGGTCAAGTATAAAGATGATAAAATGTTGCATATGATTCTTGTAGAAGAAATACCCATGCCAAACGGCCTCATAGTCGAAATCTGGGATAAATCCGTTTCTATTGCGGCGGATACGACGAAGGTTGCACTCTTAATCAGGATTCGGGTTGAACTTCGGCCATCTTATTTTACTAAACCTGATCACCATGAGCTGGTCAGAAAAATTATGGGACCGGAAATATTCTTCGAATACAAGAAAGAGCGCGCCTTCGTGAGGGATAAGGAAAAAGATGTCGTTTTTCAAGAACTGCTGGATAATTTCAAGAAAACCTCTCTGCCAT
Source organism: uncultured Syntrophaceae bacterium (assembly GCA_903893135.1). Lineage (GTDB taxonomy): Bacteria > Desulfobacterota > Syntrophia > Syntrophales > UBA2185 > Fen-1135. The sequence goes on from CAITLA010000062.1 coordinate 5,198, forward strand.
ATCTTTCCCGACCCTCATTTCCCTCGAGCTTCGCTCTCTCCAAATACTGGGACATCCAGAAAAACAGCTACAAATACAGTTCCTTCCTCGGGGATAACTCTTCCTGACTGGCCAGTTGGAAAAAGCCCTGCTGTTGCTAAAATTTTATTTGAGAAAGAGACTAAACTCTATGATCTCGCGAAAAGTTGCAACCTGAATTAAGAAAGAGAACGGCTTCGCCAAATAAATTATGTTGACAAATGGTAATTTTTTTCGATAGAGTGCAATCCAAATTTTTGTAGTGAAGGTTTGATTGTATGTATGCGGTAATAAAAACAGGCGGAAAGCAGCATAAAGTCTCACAGGGGGATGAGATTTCGATCGAAAAAATAAATGGCTCTAAAGGGGAAACCGTTGTCTTTGATGAGGTGCTGATGGTATCCAGTGGCGAAGATGTCAAAGTGGGTACGCCATTCCTCAAGGGTGCACGGGTAGAGGGCGAGATTATCGATCAGACGAAGGCAGGCAAGATAAATGTCTTTAAAATGAAAAGAAGAAAGGGCTTTAAGAAAAAAACAGGGCATCGCCAGAAATTGACAAGAATGAAAATTAAGGAAATTTCCATTTAGCGGGGGTATCATGGCACATAAGAAAGGACAGGGAAGTACCCGGAACGGACGAGACAGCAATGCCCAGAGGCGTGGTATTAAGGCGTTTGGCGGGCAGAAGATTAACGCTGGTACCATCATCGTCCGTCAGGTCGGAACAAAAATCCATCCGGGCAATAACGTCGGTCTGGGCAAAGACTACACAATCTTCTCCAAAATTGATGGCATTGTAATGTATGAAAGGCTGGACAAAAAAAGAAAAAAAGTAAGCGTTTATGCTTCATAGCCAGCTTTCAAATAAAGAGGAGGCTTTCAGGAAAATGGACGAGCGTGAAACCGGCGTTGTTAAATGGTTTAACGACAAAAAGGGGTATGGTTTTATCTCTCGGGAATCGGGAGAGGATGTTTTTGTGCACTACACATCAATTGACGGGGAGGGCTTTCGTAGTTTAGCAGAAGGAGAACGTGTTGAGTTCACGGTAAAGCAAGATAATAAGGGGCAGGCAGCCGTGAATGTCCGCAAATTATAAGACGGACTCTACGGGCCATGAGTGAAAATGGCCGGGAATTTTATTTAAAGTATGTAAAATCCTTTGAGGCACTTGTTCAAGTGCCTCTTTTTTTTAAAGATCATCTCCAATGAAATTCATTGACGAAGCAAAAATCTATGTGAAGGCAGGCGACGGAGGTCGCGGTTGTATTAGTTTCAGGAGAGAAAAGTTCGTTCCCCGTGGCGGACCCGACGGCGGAAACGGCGGTAAAGGCGGCGATATAATTATGCGCGCTTCCGAGAGCCACAGGACACTGCTTGACTTAAAGTACAAACAGCACCACAGGGTGAAACACGGTGGACATGGAAAAGGGTCTGACAGAACAGGCCATAATTCTCTCGATATAGAAATTATTGTTCCCGTAGGTACATTGGTCAAAGACTCGGAAACCGGGGAATTAATAGCAGACCTCGCTGTTGATGGACAGACCTCTATCGTGGCAAAGGGGGGTGCAGGCGGCAAGGGAAATGCGTGGTTTGCCACATCAGTAAATCAGGCGCCACGTTATGCCCAGGATGGTATAAAGGGTGAAGAACGCTGGATAACGCTCGAACTGAAGCTTCTGGCCGATGTAGGCATCATTGGCCTTCCCAATGTTGGAAAATCGACATTTATTTCTAAAGTGTCTGCGGCAAAGCCTAAAATCGCCGATTATCCTTTCACTACACTCGTACCTCACTTGGGTGTCGTAAGATATGGAAATTTTGAAACCTTCGTGATAGCCGACATCCCCGGTCTAATCAAAGGCGCCCACGAAGGGATGGGAATGGGGACACGATTTCTCCGCCACATTGAGAGGACATCTGTTCTTCTTCACATACTTGACATATCGCATGAATCGCACAGTGATGCCTGGCAGGATTTCGAAACTGTCAATCGGGAACTTACCCTTTTCAGGCCGTCTCTGAGAGAAAAACCACAGGTCGTCGCCATAAATAAATTTGATCTTCCCTTAAGTAGGGAAAGGATCAAAAAAGAAATTGACATATTTGAAAGAAACGGCGTAAAGGTATTAACTTTTTCCGCCATAACCGGGGAAGGAATTGATAGTGTGATAAATGAAATCACAAGAAAACTGCATAAGAACGAGGTAACCTAAAGAGCCATGACCCGGAAAGAAGCCCTTGCCAACGTTAAGCGTGTTCTCATTAAAATCGGCAGTGCCGTATTAACAGGCGAGGACGGCCTTGATCTTCAGATTATCGAGCAACTCGTTGACGAGATGGCGCAACTCAGAAAAGCGGGACACCAGATCGTAATTGTAACTTCAGGCGCCATTGCATCCGGTAAACACAGAATGGGAATAACGGGCAAGCTGAAAAGCATGCCCCAGAAACAAGCCGCCGCTGCTATCGGACAGAGTCGGCTCATGAGGGTCTATTCCAATTCCTTCGGCAAATACGGCATTTTCGTAGCCCAGATACTGCTCACTATGAGTGACCTGACGGACAGGAAGAGATACCTGAACGTGCGCAATACACTATCCACTCTCATCGACTGGGATGTTGTCCCAATTATCAACGAGAACGATTCCGTGGCCGTTGACGAAATAAAATTCGGGGATAATGATCATCTTGCGGCCATGATTACAAATATTATGGATGCCCAGCTTCTCATCAATCTTACCAGTACAGAAGGCCTGTACGACCAGAACCCTACAGGGTCTACTAAAGCAAAACTTATCTCACTGGTAAAAGAGTTTACGGAGGAGATAGAAACAGCAGCGACAGATGAGACGACACCTATCGGATTAGGCGGCATGAAGAGCAAGGTAATTGCCGCAAAGGCGGTAACCTCGTCTGGACTTCCATGTATTATAGCCCCGGGCAAGAGGAAGGGCGTTCTGCACGATATATTTGCCGGCAAAGACATAGGAACGCTTTTTTTGCCCAGCAGTGACCGCCTGAAGAGCAGAAAGCACTGGATAGCTTTTACACTTAAGTCACGGGGCAAACTATTTCTCGACGATGGGGCAAGGGATGCCCTGATTAAGGAAGGAAAAAGCCTGCTGCCATCAGGCGTTGCCAATATAGAAGGCGAATTCTCCGTAGGCGACCCGGTAACATGTGTAGACATGAGGGGAGAACCCCTCGCAAAGGGGCTGGTTAATTACAGCTCCTCTGAAGTCAGAAAAATCATGGGATTGAAAACAACTAAGATCGAACAGGTCTTAGGTTACAAAGATTACGATGAGATTATCCACCGGGATAACCTCGTGGTACTAGGAGAAGTACGAAAGCCGCAAGCTCACGTCTGATATCGTCACGGCCATTCAACAGAGAAATTTCGCCAGGACCTTCCCCTTTGCATCAAATGTGATACCCTCCATAAGGAGGAGGTCTTTTTTCATTTTCAAACCGCCCCCGAAACCACCCAGAGAGCCGTCTGAGCGAATCACACGGTGACACGGGATAATCAGGGGATAAGGATTCATCGCAAGGGAATTTCCCACCGCTCTTGCGCCTCTTGAAGCCCTGCTTTTTTCCGCAAGCCGCCCATAAGTGCTGACCCTTCCCCGCGGAATCCGCATGACATGATTTAGTACCCTTCTCTGAAATTCCCCGCATACCTTCATATCAAGAATTTTCTCAGAAAATGTAACATCCCGCGCTGCTCTCAACCCCTGAATACTCCTGCAGAGCTGATGTATCGCTCTGTGCGACCGCCTGACAGCTCTCGGGAAGGAGCGTTGGACAAGGTCATCAGTCCCCTCACCTTCAGCAGGAAGAAATATTCTCATGACGGTTGCGCCGCCATCTTTGCGTCTCCAAACGATTCCCACGTCGCCAAGTATTGTGGCCGTCGAAGTATAATATACGGATTCCATAATTCTTAGAACCCCCTTACCTTTATGCCATGTGCTCCATTAATATTTTCACGCCGATGCCTATCAGCAGGAGACCGCCGAGTACCGCCACTCTTTTGCCGAAAATCTCCCCCAGCTTCTCTCCGAAAAACATGCCGCACATAGTCATTATGAAAGCAACAATGCCGATAACAATGCTGGGATAGAATACAGGTACCTGCAAGAAAGCAAAGCTGAAGCCGACGGCAAGTGCATCAATGCTCGTAGCCACGGAGAGTATAATGACGGTCAGCCCTTTCGTCGGATCCGTAGTGTGGACCTTTGCTTCCCCAGTAAATGACTCAATGATCATTTTTCCGCCCACAAGAGTAAGAAGTCCAAAAGCAATCCAGTGATCGTACCCTGCAATGATATTAGCCACCGACACTCCGGCAAACCATCCCACCACAGGCATAAGAAACTGGAACAGTCCGAAACAAGAGGAAAGCCGAAAGACATCTCCCCATGATACTGCCCTGACGCTTGCCCCCACACCGACAGCCACGGAGAAAGCATCCATTCCCAAGCCTATGGCAATGATCAAGATAGACAGGAAACTCATCAATCATTCACTCCTGCTGCCCCCCCAAGAAAGGCACGGATTCTTGCAGCCGTCTTTCTGCCAATGCCCCGGACCCCTTGCAGTTCTTGCACGGATGCATCTCTGATCCTGCTTACATCACCGAAGAGTTTAAGCAATGCCTTTTTCTTTTCTCCCCCGATACCCGTAATTTCATCCAACAGAGAGTGGAAATCCCCCTTCCCTTTCAACTGCCGGTGATAGGCAACAGCAAATCTGTGCGCCTCATCTCTCACCCTCTGAAGTAAGAAAAGCGCTTCAGGCCATTTTGAAACATACACAGGATCCTTCTTCCCCACGATGTAAACTCGGTCCTCGCCTCTATCGGTCTGCCTTTGCCTCTGTTCCTTCGCCAGAGCGACAACATCGACGCCCTCTATATGCAAATCTTTCAGAGCAGCGACAGCTACACCCAATTGTCCTTTTCCTCCATCCAGTAGGATAATATCCGGAGGATTGTCTTTTTCCCTATACCTCCTGTTCAGGACTTCGTACATCATGGCATAATCATCGGCACCATGAACGGTCTTGATCCTGAAGCGCCTATATCCTGGCTTCCATGCTTTTCCATCAACGAAGGTGACCATTGATCCCACGGCGTACTTTCCGCCAATATTGGAAATGTCGAAGCACTCTATCCGGCGCGGTATATTTTTCAACAACAACTCCCTGGCAAGTACACTGAGTGTTTCTTCCATAGGGGTCGCATGTTTTTCCATTTCGAATATGCTTCTGGCGTTGTTTCCTGCTATCTTGAGCAGTTCCATCCCCTGGCCTCTTTTGGGCGCCGCTACGGATACCTTCTTCCCTTTCTTTTCCGAGAGCCATTCCGCCGTAACTGCACGATCCTCTATATTGAGAGGAATGATTATTTCATCTGGAATATAAGCGCCGCCGTCATAGTATTGTTTCAAAAGAGACGATAGTATTTCAGAAGAATCGCTTCCGATCCTAAATAGAGGAAATGTCTTTTTCCCGATAATCTTCCCTTTTCTTACATACAGCATGCATATTTGTGTCAGGTTTCCTTCGCGATGGATTCCAAATACATCGCGATCATTTAAGAGCCCGGAGACTACCCTCTGTTTCTCCAGAGTTTCCTCAATAGCGGCAATCGTGTCTCTCAGGACCGCCGCCTCTTCAAAGCGCAAGTGTTCAGAAGCCGTGCCCATACGCACACAAAGATCGGCAACCAGCTTTTTCTCGCGCCCTTCCATAAACGCCATGCTGTCATTTACCAATCCCCCGTAAGATGCTCTATCGATGAAGCCGGCACAGGGAGCGAGACATCTCTTGATCTGGTATTCAATACAGGGTCTTTTTCTGGATATCACTTCCTGGTCTGTGCATGTCCGGAGACGGAATATGGACTGAATAAAACGGAGCGTCTCTTTAGCCGCAGCACTCGACGGGTACGGTCCGAAATATCGAGCCCCATCTTTTCTCGGGCGTCTGACGAGTTGGAAACGCGGGAAGATGGCGGCCGGATCCATCCTTATATTGAAGTAAGTCTTGTCATCCCTGAAATTGACGTTATAGCGAGGCCTGTGCTCCTTGATCAGGTTGTTCTCCAGGATGAGCGCCTCCTTTTCAGTTCCTGTCACTATAAATTCTACATCACGGACTTTCGCGATAAGGAAGGAAACCATGGACCGACCGTCCGTCCTGCCGAAATAGTTCCTGATGCGGTTTTTCAGTTTGCTGGCCTTACCTACATAGATGACTTTACCATCCTTATCTTTCATGAGATAGACGCCCGGCGATGCGGGTGCATTCTTAACTCTGGCAATTAATTGATCAGCCATTTAATTTCGCCACATCAATAGTTACAGAATATCTTTACACGAAACACATGATTTGATTGCGTGCTTCGCATAATTCCTTTCCTTGCATTTCCACTATGATGAAATCCAGAGGAAGTCCCCATATAGATAGCAGTCAATACAACAGATACTGGAATCTCGCTTGAGTTTAGCATGGCCATGGCTGGAATGGCAGATGTCGAAAAATGTTCTCTGCACAGGTCACTGTGTCTCACCGGCGACATGTCCCTTCCTCAGAGGCAGGTCATATGGTATTTCATCGGCATGATAAATGTCATTGCGGAATTGCAGCACTCCCTCACGGTCTACCCACACAGTCCCGTAGAAAATATGGACATTAACAGGTTCGGGAAGCATCACTACCTGTCGTTTCCCTTTCTTGATCTCTGCCAATATTTTCTTTTGTATCCAAGTTTCCTTGTTTCTCAGTAGATAGGTTGCCAGTTCAATAGGCTTTTCCACGCGTATGCACCCGTGACTGAAATCCCTGCGGGCCCTCCCGAAGAGATGGCGCGCAGGTGTGTCGTGGAGGTATATCTCACACTCGTTGGGAAAAATAAACTTTATCCTTCCTAATGGATTTAAAGGGCCCGGCTCCTGACGGAATTTATAGCCGAGGTTACTTGCCCTGACACGGGACCAGTTGACCAGCATCGGATCTATTTCCTTTGCATTGTCGCTCCAGTCCTTGAATACTTTTATGGTTTTTTGCGCCAGGTAACCAGGCTCTTTCTTTATTTGAGGCAATATCTCTTTGGTCGCGATGCTGTCCGGCACCCTCCAGAACGGGTTCAACTCCAGGTACGTCATCTTTGCGCTCAGGACACAGCTCCGCTGCTCATCTTTCCCCGCTATGATACGCATCGCCATCACAGGCTGTTCATCTTCCATTACCTCCAAAGAGAAATCAGCGATATTTACGAAAATATAATTCCGCCCCATATCATCAGAAAGCCAGCGCAGGCGATCCATGTTTAGGGCTATCTGACGTATCCGCGTTTCCAGGGGAACGTTTATTACTTTCAACGTCGATTTGCCGACCCCCCCGTCATCTTTCAAACCATGTCTTTTTTGAAACTTTCGGACCGCCATCTCCAGATCGTGATCAAAGATGTCGGGTTTTTCCTGTGTCGTCGAAGCGAGGTCTCCCGAGGCAATAAGCCTCTGCCTCAGTATGGCCACCCTCTCGCCGCGGGATCCTTTTATGAGCTTGGGTCCATCCGGTATCTTGGGCCATCCGCCATTTTCGGCAATAGCCCGATACGTTATCAACTTTTCTCTCAACCTGGCATAATTTGGATAAGGGGGCGCCAGATCTGCCAGCGTCTTCTGCATCTCTTTCGATTCAAGGGCTTCGTTAAGGACTGCCGGGAGGTCCGCAGATCTCTCGTTCACAACCCAATCAGGATAAATATTTTGGTGATCTACACGTCCATCAACCAGGTGAGATGCATAAAGGAAAAAAGCTTGTGTCAATATTAGATCAAGATCGGCAAGTTTTACCGCGTCATACGGTCCCAATCTAATTTGACTTGCATATAAATCGGATAGCACGGCTTCGATTTTATTGAGATGATAATCTTGCGGATTTAATCCTTCGCGATAGGCCGCGCGGGTCACTTCAAGAAAATCCTCCATATCAGGAGAGATACCATAATCATCGCTCCATGCGGGCCGAAATCCACGCCCCGCATAGAATCGTGAGAGCAGTGGCGAAACGGACGGCAATCCCTCAGGATATGCATCTTTCGATGATACTTCTGCCCCCTTAATCCTGTTGCCAATTTGACTGCACACCTGGTCCGACAGATTCTCAGCAAGTGAGATATCTGGAAGAGCCAGGAGCATAATCACAGCTATCAAAGTCATTATGGAGATGGTCTTTTTCATAAACACGAAATCAAACTTCTTCTCCCATTTCTAATAATATGCTTGTCAGTTCTTTAATCTGATCCCGGAGTTCCGCCGCCTTCTCAAACTGAAGATTTTTTGCGGATTCTTTCATCTCTTCTTTCAATTTCCTGATCATGGCGGGCAGTTCTTCTTCCGAGGCAATGACCTCCCTGCCTTTCGAGATAACAGGTACAGTAACATAATCCGCTTCATAGACAGAAGCAAGTATATCATGGATGCCTTTCTTGATGGACTCGGGAGTGATGTTGTGTTCTTTGTTATAGCGCATCTGGATTTTCCTCCGCCTTTTCGTTTCATTAAGACAGGCTTTGATCGAATCAGTTATATTATCGGCATACATTATCACCTGCCCCGACAAATGTCTCGCCGCCCGTCCGCTCGTCTGAATCAGGGACCGCTCAGAGCGAAGAAACCCCTCCTTGTCGGCATCTAAAATAGCAACCAGAGATACCTCCGGTATATCAAGGCCCTCCCTGAGGAGATTAACCCCGACCAGGACATCAAATTCCCCTAAACGCAGGTCCCGGATAATGCTTACCCGATCGAGGGTGTGAATATCGGAATGAAGATACTTCACCTTGACCCCCAATGTCTGGTAGTAAGCCGCGAGATTTTCCGCCATCCTCTTGGTAAGTGTGGTCACCAAGACGCGCTCGCTTTTTCTTACCCTTTCACGGATCTCGGAAAGGAGATCATCCACTTGGTGGCTCACGGGCTTCACAATTATTTCCGGATCCGCGAGCCCCGTGGGCCGTATGATCTGCTCAACAACCCGTCCCCTGGCCTTCTTGAGTTCATACAGAGCAGGCGTTGCCGATACATATATCCTCTGATTGCCGAGGCCCTCGTATTCTGCAAACATCAACGGCCGGTTATCCAAGGCGGATGGAAGGCGGAAGCCGTAATTGACCAGGGTCTCCTTGCGCGCTCTATCGCCCCGGTACATCCCAATTAACTGCGGGATGGTGGCATGGCTTTCGTCAATGACAACAAGCGCCCTTCCCGGCAGGTATTCCATGAGGGTGGGAGGCGGTTCTCCCGGCCCTCTACCCGTGAGATGACGGGAATAATTCTCGATGCCCTGGCAGTAGCCCATCTCCTCCATCATCTCGATATCAAACTTTGTGCGCTGTTCAAGCCTCTGTGTCTCAAGAAGTTTATTCTGCGTGCGGAGTTCCCCGAGCCTCTCCCCCAGCTCTTGCCTGATTGCGGATATGGCCCTTTTCATATTGTCCTTCGTTGTCACATAGTGACTCCCGGGATAGACGGCCGTCTTCTGCACGGCATTTAGTTTTCTTCCCCTGAGGGGGTCTACCATGGAAATGGACTCGATAACATCTCCAAAGAATTCGACCCTGATCGCCATTTCTTCTTCATACGGCGGGAAGATTTCTACCACATCCCCGCGCGCCCGGAATGTCCCGCGATGAAAATCGATGTCATTGCGCTCATACTGAATTTCTACCAGCCTTCTTAACATCTCATCCCGAGGAAGCTCCATCCCCTCTTCCAAGGAGAGCAGCATACCATGATACGCTTCAGGGGATCCGAGACCGTAAATGCAGGAAACGCTGGCAACAATGATGACATCACTACGTTCCAAAAGGGAATGGGTCGCAGAATGTCGTAGCTTATCGATTTCCTCATTAATTGACGTATCTTTTTCGATGTACGTATCCGTACTCGGTATATAGGCTTCAGGCTGATAATAGTCGTAGTAGCTCACAAAGTATTCAACGGCATTATCGGGAAACAGTATCTTGAATTCGCCGTAGAGTTGGGCTGCCAGGGTTTTGTTGTGCACAATCACCAGGGCAGGCCTCTGAACCGCATGAATGACATTAGCGATGGTAAATGTTTTGCCCGAACCTGTTACGCCGAGGAGCACCTGATGGCGAGCCCCTTTCTCAATACCATCGACAAGCTGCGCGATGGCCTTTATCTGGTCACCCTTCGGTTCAAATTCGGTAACGAGCCGGAACTGATTCACCAAAACACCTCTTCCTCAATACATTTCTGCAAAAAATTGCGTGGCCATAATAGGCAGACTTTCTCCGTTCCTGCAACAGAGAAATGACCACTTTCACCCATCCCTTATCGCGAGAAGATCCATGTGATCCCAGATGCGGAAAAAGCGGTCCTTCCACATATAACGCCGCAGAAATGATGACACATGTGCTGCGCGTAATACATGCAGAATCTAAGATATATTCGCTTCGGAAACCGGCACAGGATGAGCTCTATAATCTGTAAAACCTGATCATTACAACGAATATTTAAGGTATAAATGGAAGCATAGGCAGAAACATTCGTCTTCATCTCAAGTTTTCACATATTGCCCTTGGGTTCTAGGATAAAAGGCATGCGACGGCGCTATGATATATCAATAGTTATCAATTCCACACATCCAATTTAACCTTGACAAACAAATCCGGTTATGATTAGTGAAGCATCTTAATATTTCTCAGTGGGGTCAAGTGAATGAAAAAGAACCTGACAAATTTCAGCAACACGAAGAGGAAAAGAACCCACGGCTTTCTAGTTAGAATGTCCACGCGGGGAGGGAGATCGGTCCTGAGTCGCAGACGAGCTAAGGGCAGAAAGAGGTTGGCCGTTTAACACCCGAAAAAGCGGTCCATGGAAAAACAATCCTTTGGCAAGCATGTAAGAATTAGCAAAAGAAGAGATTATTTGACCGTCTATCAGCAGGGGGTGCGCAGCCATTCGGAACATTTCACCATCGTCGTATGCAAGAATGAAATGGGCATTAGCAGACTGGGAATAACGGTCAGTAAAAAGGTGGGGAGCGCTGTTCAGAGAAACAGGATTAGACGTCTCGTAAGAGAGTTTTTTAGATTAAACAGATCAAGGCTTTCTACTCCACAAGACATCGTGATAATTGCAAAAAGAAATATAACACCGTTAGCATATCAAGATGTATGCACAGAGTTAGAAAGCCACTTAATCAAAAAATCAGATGTATAAGATAACGTTTGCGCAGATTCTGGGAAAAATTCTTATTGTATTTGTCCAATTATACCAGATATGCATCTCTCCTCTTTTTACTCCATGTTGCCGTTTTTACCCATCTTGTTCCGAATATGCCATAGATGCAATCCGGCGATATGGCCCCGTCAGAGGACCGTATATTGGCCTGATGCGGCTATTTCGGTGTCATCCTCTTCACCCCGGCGGTTACGATCCAGTTAAATAAAATAAAACGCTAAAGTACGGAGGTATTGAATGGACAAGAAATCCTTTCTTGCCATAATCCTGTCAGTGGCGGTTATTCTCGCATGGCAGGCATTTTTTGTAAAAAAACCGCCCCAGCAACAGCCGGAATCCGCCCGGCAGGAGACGGCAGCTAAAGAAAAGCCCGCCGGTAAAGTGGCTGCCCCGGAACAGGTGACGCCGGTTAAGACAGGAACCGTCCTGTCAAAGCCGGTCATGGGAACCGAGAAGGATATTCCCGTAGAAACTTCTCTTTATAAAGCTGTTTTTTCTACTAAAGGCGGCAGCCTGAAATCTTATAAACTCAATAACTACCGCAGTTCTCTCGACGGGGACTCCGAACCTATCGAACTCGTCCACACTATGGATGGCATGCCGAGACCTCTCACAATGACTTTCCCCGAATCAAGTGTCGATATTCACCCTGAAAGTATATTCACATCGGATACAGTATCAATCAATATGACACAAAGTCCTGAGAGCCGCATACTCACCTTCACACAGACATACGCCAATGAGATGAAAGAGGAAAAGATATTCACCTTCTATCCTGATAAATATGCCTTTGACTTGGAAATTAGAATACACAACCTGTCAAAAGTAGCTCTTAGTGAAAGTGCGTTTCTTTCATGGAATCAGTATGTCGATCCCAAATCAGAATCAGATAGTTACGGCCACGATGGACCTGTTTCTTTCATTGCCAATAGCATAGACCGTTACGAAGTCAAAAAAATTGAATCCGGGAAATTACTCGGCCCTGATATTGCTTGGGCGGGGTTTGAAAGCAAATATTTTATTGCCGCCATGGTGCCGCAAAACCCGACACTGACCAGTCTTTCTCTTTTCGTGGATCCTCGAAACATGGTTTCCGTGAGTCTGAAAAGCACTCCCAATATTATTCCCCCCGGACAGGTCACGTCGTTTGGCTACTCGTTATACCTCGGACCAAAGGAGAATGACATTCTCAAAGCTCAGGGAGTCGGCCTCGATAATGCTATAGATTTCGGCTCATGGATGAAGTGGCTCGCCATGCCCCTCTTGATCTCCATCAAATTTCTCAA
>CAITLA010000063.1 GCA_903893135.1 uncultured Syntrophaceae bacterium
CGGACTGAGGAAAACTTCCGCCATTCTCTGGATGACTCCCCGCTGGGGGTGCGCATCGTGACCGGAGAAGGTGAGACCATTTATACCAACCGGGTTGTTCTGGATTTCTTTGGCTACGACAGCATTGAGGAGTTGAGGGTAACCCCTGTAATAAAGCGCTACACCCCGGAGAGCTATGCCGAGTTCCAGATAAGAAGGGAGAAAAGATGGCGAGGTGATTATGAACCGTCCGAATACGACATAAGCATCGTAAGGAAAGATGGTGAAGTCCGCCATCTCCATGTCTTCCGCAAAGAAGTACTTTGGGACGGTGAAAAACAATTTCAAGTCTTATACAACGACATCACCGAGCGCAAGCTGGCAGAGGAGGCTTTGCAGGCATCAGAGTCCCGCTATAGGATGATATCCGAGATTGTCCCTGATTTCATTTACTCGTGTATTCATACTGATGACGGCCCGTATGTCGTTGACTGGGCAACCGATGGGTTTACAACAGTGACAGGGTATCCATTAGACGACTTTAAGGGAAAAGCATGCTGGATTATGTCCACTATCCACCCTGAAGATATTGCCATAGCTGAAGAGCAGATAGAAAGCCTTAAAGCCCTTTCAAAGAATTCCAGCGATTTTCGTATTCTGACAAAAGAAGGAAGCATAAACTGGATCAAGAACCACATGCAGTTGATTGCTGATGAGAAAACTCCAGGGGGCTTCCGACTTTACGGTGCTGTTCAGAACATCACCGAGCGCAAGCAAGTGGAGGAAGCCTTGCGTCAGAGTGAAGAGCAATATCGCTCTCTGGCACATACAGTAGACTCGATATACATCGTTGACGCTGAGGGAAGGTACCTCTTTATGAATGAAGGACACCTGAAGCGCTTTGGTATGCCTCTCGAACAGATTATGGGAAGGCCATACAGTGATTTTCATTCTAAGGAGGATTCCGAGAAATTCGCACAAGCCATGAAAATCACCTTTGAGACAGGCACGTCCATTCAACAAGATCATGCAAGCGCGAGAGACGGCAGGTTCTTTATCCGGACATTCAGTCCGGTGGTGGAGCACAGCGGCAAAGTGAGGGTAGTGACGGTAGTCTCAAAGGATATCACCGCCCGCAAGCGGACCGAGGAGGCACTGCGCGAGAGCGAGAGCTTGTACCGTTCGCTGTTCGAGAACATGTTGAACGGGTTTGCCTATTGTCAAATGCACTTTGATGATAACGACAGACCTTGGGATTTCACTTATCTGTCTGTAAACAGCGCCTTCGAGACGCTGACGGGATTGAGGAATGTCGTCGGTAAGAAAGTAAGCGAGGTCATTCCTGGCATCCGGGAGACCGATACGGAACTGTTAGAGATTTACGGTCGGGTGTCCAAGACCGGTAAGCCTGAACGCTTCGAAATGTTCGTTGTTTCTTTGCAGATGTGGTTATGGATTTCGCTATATAGCCCGGAGCGTGGATATTTCGTGGCCGTGTTCGATGTCATCACCGAGCGCAAGCTGGCGGAGGAGGCGCTGCGGGAATCTGAGATGATGTACCGCCGACTGGTGGAAACCGCCAACGAAGCCATCTATGTTGCACAGGACGACATGCTCAAGTTCGTCAATCCCATGACTGTTGAGATAACCGGCTACACGGAGCAGGAACTAACATCAACGCATTTTTCAGAGTTCATTCACCCCGATGACCGGGATATGGCGGTGAGACGCCACCTGGGGCGGATTAAGGGAGAGGCTGTACCCGACAGAAATCAGTGCAGAATAATTGCCAGGGACGGAAGCATCAAATGGGCGGAGATCAGTGGTGTCTTGATTGACTGGAAAGGCAAACCCGCTACTTTGAACCTCCTCACGGACATCAGCGAGCAAAAGGGGGCGGAAGAAGCACTAAAGGCATCACATCAACAGTTACGCGCCTTTGCTGGGCGGCTTCAATCCGTGCGTGAGGAGCAGAGGAAAGAGTTCGCCCGGGAAATCCACGATCAGTTGGGGGGCGCGATGACGGGACTGAAGATTGACCTCTCCTTTCTGGCAAGCAGCGCACCAAAAAGCTGGCATATAACAGATAGAGATTCATTCCTGAGTAAAGTAAATGAAATGTCAAAACTCATTGATGAAACTATTGGCACGGTCCGCAGGCTCGTGACAGAACTGAGGCCGAGCATCTTAGATGACTTTGGTCTTCTTGCAGCTCTTGAATGGCAGCTCTGGGAATTCCAGAAAAGGACGGGTATTCAAAGTGAATTTGTCTCAACCCTGAAAGACATCAACATGGATGAGGAACTTTCCATAACAGTATTTCGTATCTTTCAGGAGGCTTTGACCAATGTGGCCCGCCATGCCAACGCAACAAACGTTATCGCAACGTTATATAAAGAGGCGGACAGTCTTGTACTGAAAGTGGAAGACAACGGAAAGGGAATAAGCGAAAATGATATTCATAATGCGAAGTCCATTGGACTCACCGGCATGCGCGAACGCACGTTGTCTCTCGGAGGAACAATCAGTTTCTCTGGAGAGCCATCTAAAGGGACAACTGTCTCAGTGCAATTTCCATATAGGTCGCAAGAAGGAACAGGGGAAATTCCGACGAAATCAGGAAGATGAAATAAATAAAGTATGGCACATGAAAAGAGGTTCGCGGAATGATCAGAATCATCATCGTGGATGACCATCCCGTTGTGCGGCGGGGACTGAAACAGATACTTCAAGAGCAGTCTGATGTAAAAGTGGTTGGTGAGGCGGAGAACGCGCAGGAGGCATTTAAAATAATCCGCACGATAGATTGCGATGCAGTCGTTCTTGATATTTCTCTGCCCGGCGCAAGCGGGGTAGAAATCTTGAAACAGTTAAAACACGAATACCAAAAGCTGCCCGTGCTCATTCTGAGTGTGCATCCCGAGGAGCAATACGCGGTACGCGTGATGAAAGCGGGTGCCTCCGGTTATCTGACAAAGGAGAGCGCACCGGAGGAACTGGTAAAAGCCATCAGAAAGATAATCTCCGGAGGAAAGTATATCAGTTCATCTCTTGCAGAGAGACTGATCACGGATATCGACGCCTCCGGAAAACCGCGCCATGAAAAGCTCTCTGACAGGGAATTTGAAATTATGCGCATGATTGCCCGGGGAAAAGCAATAAAGAAAATTGCCGAAGAATTATATCTCAGCGAAAAAACAGTAAGCACCTACCGCACACGCCTTCTCGAAAAGATGAATATGACTACTAATGCGGAAATCATCAGCTACGCATTAAAGAATAAACTTATCGAGTAATAAATCAGAACCAATCTTCCACAACATTGCCTCAATTCCTTAATGTATCTAACTTTTTATTCTCTCCTTTGTAGGACAAACCCTTACAGAAAAATCAGGCTTCCCTGACAGACAAATAGGAATAAATATTTTATTCTTCCTGCACATAACGATGGGAACCCCCTCCCTCAATCCCTTCCGCCAATATTGTCATTCCCGTGCAAACGGGAATCCAGGATTTAAAAAAATTCGATAGGCGGGACATTCCTGTCCCGTTAAGGATGCGTCCATGAAGGTTTTTATTATCGATGATTCAGAACTTGTTGTTGAAAGGTTGAGGGCTCTTCTGTCCGATATTGAGGGATTGGAATTCATAGGCCAGGCCACGAATGCAAAGGATGCTGTCGAAGCCATACTAAAACTGAAACCTGATGTGGTGATATTGGATATTCGACTCATTGGCGAGAATGGGATGAATGTTCTTGAACGTATCAAAAAAGAACATGCACCACCTATTGTCATCGTGCTTACCAACTATCCCTATCCACAGTATCGGAAGAAATGCAGGGAACTTGGCGCGGACTATTTTTTCGATAAGGTAACGGAAATCACAAGCCTTGTCAAAGTGCTAAGAACATTGGCTCAGGATCCTTCTCAAGAATAAATGCCATTGTGATATGGCAAGATGAGACGCATTACAAAATGACAAGCAGCAAGTTTGGGTTAAGGAGGAAATAATATGTTTGATTTCAGACCGCATGCACGGTTTACCACCCTTGCCCTCGCAGTGCTTACCGTCCTTGCGATCATCGTCTGTGCTGCTTTCTTTACCGCGGGATGCAGGGATAAAGCGGATGTTGGAGACACTGGAAAACTGGAAACTATCAGAATTGGAGCCTTTAAAGGTGAATACGCTACCCTGATGTGGGTGGCTGAAAGCGAGGGGTTCTTTAGAAAATATGATCTGAATGCACAGGTGACTGGTTACGAGTCAGGTGTAGCAGCTGTCGAGGCACTTATGGCTGGTAATCAGGATATAGCCACAGCGGCCGATTTCGTCTTTGTAAGCAAATCATTTGAAAACAATAGCAAGATAAAAATTCTGGGCGTGATCGCCTTATCGGATTCATTTGAGATTGTAGCCCGCATCGATCGGGGCATATCGTCGCCCGCCGACTTAAGAGGAAAGAAAATTGCCTTTACCAGCAAAACTCCATCCCGTTATTTCATAGATCGATATTTTTTATATAACAAAATTGATCCGCGAACCATCATGTTCGTGGACCTCCCCCCGCTAAAACTTATCGAGGCAATAACAAAAGGGCGCGTTGATGCCGCCATTACGTTTGAACCTTGTGTCTGGAACATCAAACAAAAGCTAGCTGGCAAGGTGCATTCCTGGCCGGCCCAGTCTGAGCAACAATTTAATTTTCTTCTGATTTGCGGAACTGATTTTGCCGAAAAAAGGTCTGAAGCGATAAAAAAATTGTTCCGGGCATTGACCGACGCCGAGACCATGGTTCGCAAAGATCCTACAAGGGTGAAGCAGATATTGGAAAAGCGGCTTGCTCTTGATGAGCGTTATCTTGTTTCGGTTTGGACCAAGAATACCATCGGGCTCTCACTTGACCAGTCCTTGTTTTTAGCCATGGAAGATCAGGCCCGCTGGGCGATAGCCAAAGGGTTTGCCCCAAGTGGTAATCAGCCCAATTACATTAATAGTATATATTGGAAACATCTCGCTTCAGTGAGACCTGATGTTGTGACATTGTATAAGTGATACGTATATGCAGATAAAGACTAAACTTAAAGCTATATCCTGGATTGCCGCTATCATGGCCATTTTGGTCATGTCCATACTTGCATGGACCAGCGAGCAATTAAAACAGGCATTAGCACAACACGACTTCGTTGAAGAAATGATCTCAAAACATAACACCAGAATAACTTTGCGGGATGAATATCTACTGAACTACAATGAACGGTCCAAAGAACAATGTCTGAAACAGACCGAATACTTGGAGAAATTAGTTGAGCGGAAATATGCTGTCCTTGTTTTACCTGAACAAAAGTTTATTTTGCAACAAATAACCCTTGGTATCGACAAAACGAAGAAACTTTTTGCACGCATAGTTAATAATCATGACGAGATGGTCGCTGGAAGGATCAGTATCGCGCAGAGTCGGACGATAGAAAACCTAATTTCTTCCCAGCTTATCATTGATGCTCAATCGTTATTAACGCTGCTCTTCAAGCTCCAGAGGATTTCCGATCGTGAATATGCAGCCAAGCAATTCCAGAGCAATGCCGCCATCCTTGTTTCTGTTCTGCTTCTGGTATGTTTTACCATTGTCAGTTCAGTGATGGTGGCAAGGAACATCGCGAAGCCTCTGAGACGTCTCAGGGATGGGATCGAGGTTATTTCCACCGGAAATCTTGGTCATAAGGTTGGCACGGAATCCAAAGACGAGATAGGGCAGCTTTCACGGGATTTCGACGACATGGTTGCAAATCTTAAACAGATAACGGTATCCCGAGATAACTTGGAAGCCGAGATCATGGCTCGTAAAATAGTTGAGAACAAGCTGCGGGAGACCAATGAATATCTTGATAATCTTTTCAACTATGCCAACGCCCCGATAATCGTGTGGGACACGAGCTTCAATATTATCCGTTTCAACAGGGCCTTCGAGGCACTTACCGGACGGGCGGCCGATGATGTTATAGGTAAAAATTTCTCCATACTATTTCCCATCGACCACATCGAGAGTTCAACGGAACTTATCATTAGGACACTGACTGGAGAACGATTGGAAGCGGTCGAAATTCCTGTCCTCCATGTCAACGGCTCCGTCCGGGTTGTCCTTTGGAATTCGGCTACTATCTTTGCGCCGGACGGAACGACCCAAGTGGCCACCATTGCTCAGGGACAAGATATCACCGAGCGCAAACAGGCGGAGGAAGAAATCAAGAAACTTAACGCCGAACTGGAGGCCTTTTCCTATTCTGTTTCTCACGACCTGCGGGCGCCTCTCAGAGGTATTGACGGTTTCAGCCAGGCCCTGCTGGAGGACTATCAGGAAAAACTCGACGACACGGGGAAATCTTACTTGGATCGGGTGCGGAAAGCAACGCAGCATATGGGCCACTTGATTGATGACATGCTGAAACTGTCAAAGGTGACAAAGTCTGAATTTCAAGATGAATCTGTTGATTTGAGTAATATGGTCAGGGCAATTTTTGAGAAGTTGCAGCAGAATAACCCCGACAGAACGGTTGATGTAATCATCCAGGAGGGTGTTTTCGTCAACGGCGACCCCTATTTACTGCAGATTGCCCTGGAGAACCTGGTGGACAACGCATGGAAGTTTAAAAGCAGAGAGGCACAGCCACAGGTTGAGTTCGGCACGACCATCAAGGAAGGGAAAACAGCCTGTTTTATCCGGGACAATGGTGTGGGGTTTGACATGGCCTATGTTAACAAGTTGTTTGGCGCCTTCCAACGCCTCCATACATCCTTTGAATTTCCGGGAACGGGGATCGGCCTGGCGACAGTCCAGCGGATCATCCATCGTCACGGGGGTCAAGTCTGGGCGGAAGGAGAAGTCGGAAAAGGGGCGACGTTCTACTTTATGGTGCCATCCTGACAGACAGGAGGGGTATCATTATAAAACATGTTATGGGAAGGAGAGGAAACCATGGAAAACAAAGTTATCCTGCTGGTGGAGGATAATCCCGATGATGTGGCTCTGACGATACGGGCATTTAAAAAGAGCGATATCTCTAATAAGATTATCGTGGCCAAAGACGGTGTGGAGGCCCTGGATTACCTGTTCGGAACGGGGATGTATGCCGGCCGGGATGTGAAGGATATGCCGGTTGTTATCCTGCTGGATCTGAAACTGCCCAAGATTGACGGCTTGGAGGTCCTGAAAAGTATCCGTCAGAATGAGTTCACCAAGTTGCTTCCTGTGGTCATTCTCACGTCATCGGTAGAGGAAAAGGACAAGATCAACGGGTACAGACTGGGCGCCAACAGTTATGTCCGCAAGCCTGTAGATTTTAATCAATTCTCTGAAGCGATGAAGTTCCTCGGGCTTTACTGGTTGGTCTGGAATGAACCTCCTCCCCTGGGAAAGTAATAAGGAGAAGAAAGATGGGAAAGCCCCTTCGGGTTTTAGTGATTGAGGATTCAGAGGATGATGTATTGCTGGTCATCCGTGCGCTTCAAAAGGGCGGTTACGATCCGATATATGAACGGGTGGAGACACGGGATGCCATGCACCAGGCCCTTGAAAGAGAGACATGGGACATCATTATATCCGATTATAAGATGCCTCACTTCGGTGGCCTCGCTGCACTCAAACTGTACAAAGAGAAGGGGTTGAATATCCCCTTCATCATCGTTTCAGGCACCATCGGTGAAGAAGCTGCAGCAGCTGCAATGGTATCCGGTGCCCATGATTACGTGATGAAGAATAATCTTCCCCGTCTCGTTCCTGCTATTCAGAGGGAACTCAAAGAGGCAGAGTCAAGAAGAGAGCGTAAGCGGGCGGAGGAAGATCTGAAGAAGAGCAAGATTTTGCTCGATAGTGTTTTTAGCGCCATTCAAGATCTCATCTTAATCGTCGATAAAGACTTGAAAGTTCTGATCTCAAATTGGAAGTCCCCTGCTTATACCGGCGATACAAAATCTCCCGGGACTCCCCATTGCTATGAAGCTTTCATTCATCGCGACGTCCCCTGCGAATCGTGTCATGCATTAGAGGTCTTTGCTACCGGGAAGACCGTTCTAACAGAACATTTCAACCCATCTACCAAGCGGTTCAGCGATATAAGGGCCTATCCAATATTTGACGATAACAACCAGGTAATAATGGTTGCCGAACATGTCAGAGACATCACCGAGCGCAAACGAGCGGAGGATGCGTTTCAGAAAACACAGAATCTCATGAATGAAGTGGGGAAGATTGCGAGAATCGGTGGATGGAAGATGGATCTGATCAACCAGAAAGCCACATGGACACAGGGCACGTACGACATAGTTGAGATCGCACCCGGCGCGCCGATCCCTGGCCCGGACGAACATGTGGACTACTATCTTCCGGAATGCCGACCCCTGGTCGTCGAAGCGATGCGGGCATTGATCGAAGACGACAAGCCGTTGGATTTCGAAGCCCAACTGCGCACGGCCAAGGGGAATGTAAAATGGTGCCGTGCCATGGGTAGGGTCGTTCGTGAGGGCGGGAAGGCTGTCGAGGTCTACGGTACCTTTCAGGATATCACCGAGCGCAAGCGGTCGGAGGAAGAGGCAAGAAAACATTCAGAGCAATTGATAGCAAAGAATGAAGAGCTCCGCGCCATGACGCAGCAGCTCTGGCAGGCGGCAAAACTGGCAACGATGGGCGAACTGTCGGCAAGCGTTGCCCATGAGCTGAACAATCCGTTGGCCACAGTCAGCATGCGGGCTGAATCACTCCTTACAAAGACACAACAAGATAGTCCGATGTGGCGAGAGCTGAAAATCATCGAACAGGAAGTCGAACGCATGGCGACTCTGATTGCAAACCTGCTCCAGTTCAGCCGTCGCAGCCAGCCTCAGATATCAACGGTGGATATCTGCGAGGAGATAGAGAAGGCCCTGGAGCTTATTTACTACCACCTGCGTAAGCGTGACATAGTCATCTGGCGGGAGTTCGCGAAAGAGGCGCCGCACATCCATGCGGACCGCCAGCAATTGAGGCAGTTATTCTTAAATCTGTTTACCAACGCGAGCGATGCTATGCCCAAGGGTGGGACGCTTACGATTCGAGTGACTGTGCCGCTGGAATCTAAGCAGGTCATCATGGAAGTTGCTGATACGGGCACGGGTATTCCCCCTGAGATTTTGATGAAAGTGGCGGAACCGTTTTACAGCACAAAACCAGAAGGGGAAGGCACCGGGCTGGGACTGGCAATATGCCGGCGCATCGTGCAGGAGCATAACGGGACATTCGATCTGACAAGTGAAGGCATTCCCGGCAAGGGAACAACAGCGCGCATTTCTTTGCCTGTTACAAGTGGAACGAATTCAGCCAGCCTGAAAAATCAATGACCGAGGTAAACGTTAGGAGCAAAGGATGACACAGACCAAGTCAAACTACAAGGTGGGCCGCCTGATCATCGTCGATGATGAGACTGAATTGATGACTGCTCTATGTGAGATTCTAACCCGTCATGGGTATGAAACTGTAGGGTATACATCGGGCGCCGAAGCCCTGGCAAAGCTGAAGGAGCAGGACTTCGATCTGCTGCTGACAGACCTGATGATGCCGGAAATGGGTGGGATTGAACTGCTTCAAGCCGCTCTTGAGATTGACCCGGACATTGTCGGTATTGTCATGACCGGGCAGGGAACGGTACAGACGGCAGTGGAGGCCATGAAGAGAGGCGCATTTGATTACATCATGAAGCCGTTCAAATTGAACAGTCTGCTGCCGGTGCTGTCGCACGCCATAGAAGTACGTTATCTGCGAACAGATAACATGCAATTGCGGGAAACCGTGGCGATGCATGAACTTGGACAGGCATTAGCCTTCTCTTCTGATTTGAACCAGATCCTAAATAAAGTGACCGACGCTGTGCTGCAACAGTGCGATGCGGACGAGGCGTCGATTATGCTGCCGACATCCGATGGCAAAGAGCTTATTATTGCCATAGCACGCGGCGGGCATGCAGAACACATAGGGAAACGGATACCGATGGGACAGGGTATTGCGGGATGGGTCGCTCAGAATCGCGAGCCCGTTACGCTGAATGGCGAGGTTCATGACGAACGTTTTACGTCGATCAACCCGAGGGCTGATATAAGCACCGCGGTTTCCATTCCGATGATCGTGGGGGGCAGTTTAATCGGTGTGTTGAATGTCAATATCACCCGTCCCCACCGACCTTTCACATTGGGACAGGTTAAGACATTGATCATGCTGGCCACCATCGTATCCCCCATTCTTGAAAATGCGCGGCTATATGCTGAAAAAAAACGGGCTGAGGATCTCTATAGAACCCTGGCGGAAGGTTCTCTTGCCACTGTCTTTATAGTACAGGATGGGAAATTTTGCTTCATTAACGCCGCCGTTGCGTCCTTGGGTTATTCTGCAGAAGAGCTCATAGGCCGGTATTCTGATACTATCATTCATCCCGAAGATAGGGAGATGGTGAAGAAGAGGGGCCGCGAGATGCTGCGAGGAGGACATACCGCGCCTTATGAATTCAGGACAGTAACCAAGCAGGGACAGCTCAGATGGTTAATGCAAATTGTATCTCCCATCCCGTATGAAGGCAGGCCGGCTATACTGGGTAACGCCATTGATGTCACCGAACGCAAGCAGGCGGAGGAGACGCTGCGGGAGAGTGAAAAGCGATACCGTGAATTGATCGATTTCCTGCCAATATCAATTTTTGAAATTGATGCAGCAGGCAGTATTATCTCTTTTAATCGCACTGCCCTCGAAGTATTCAGGTATAATCAAGAGGATGACAAAGAGGGTATGATCGCACTTCAGTTCTTTGCACCCGAGGAATGGCAGAGAGTTGGAGAGAATATGGGGCGGGTAATTCAGGGTATATCAATCCCCGGCCAGGAATTTACCTTTGTTAGGAAAGATGGCAGCACGTTTATCGGACTCATCTATGCCTCCCCTAAAATTCATGAGAATAAGACCGCGGGGATAAGAGGAGCCATCATAGACATCACCGAACGCAAGCTGGCGGAGGAATCCCTTCGTAATGCCGAGGAAAGATACCGGAGTATTTTTGAAAATGCCCAGGAAGGCATCTTTCAGACAACCTATGAAGGCCAGTATCTTGCGGCGAACCGGGCACTGGCAACCATATTGGGTTATGATTCTCCTGAAGAACTCATGACCACCGTCATAGATATTACAACACAGCTCTATGTAAACCCGGAAGTTCGCAAAGCATTATTGAAAATGATAGAAGAACAGGGTCCGGTAAAGGGCTTTGAAACTCAGTTTTACAGGAAGGATGGCAGCATAATCTGGGTATCCGTGAACCAGCAAGCCGTCCGTGATGCAGGAGGCCATGTTCTTTATTATGAAGGTTTCAATGAAGATATAACAATGAAGAAAGGGAATGTCGAACGGATGAAAAAGGCTTTGTGGGCCACCGTTCAGGCGATAGCAGTGACGGTTGAAACGAGGGATCCTTACACGGCGGGCCATCAACGGAGGGTGGCTGATCTGGCTCGTGCTATTGCAATGGAGATGAACATTCCCACCGATCAGATCGATGGGATCCGGATGGCAGCCATCATTCATGACCTCGGTAAGATATCCGTTCCGGCGGAGATTCTCAGCAAGCCGTCAAAATTGACAGACTTGGAATTCGGCATCATCAAGACCCATGCCCAGTCCGGCTATGATATCCTGAAGGATATCGAATTTCCTTGGCCCATTGCGAGGATGGTTTTGGAGCATCATGAACGGATGGATGGTTCGGGTTATCCCAGAAATCTGAACGGGGATGACATTCTCATGGAGGCCCGCATACTGGCCGTTTCCGATGTTGTGGAAGCCATGGGCTCACACCGACCCTATCGTCCGTCCCGGGGCATTGATGCAGCTCTTGAGGAGATTGAGAACAAGCGCGGAATCCATTACGACACAGGTGTAGTGGACGCATGCCTGAGAATATTCAGGGAGAATGGTTATCAACTTAAACAGACCTGATTTCAACTGGCAATCATCACCGCAATATTGTAGGGTATGCCGTGTAAAACGTATGACTTGTCGATTAAATCAATAGTCTAACAATCATGAAATGTGAATGTCAATTTGCTGAAATTATGCAAGAAAATTACATTCGCTCTGGATTCAGGTTTAACATATCCACCATTATTAATTTTTTAAGAACATTTCTTTACCGAGGCTTATGAAATAACACCACCGCCCACACGGTGGTGTTACCCGGCAGGGAAGATATTTTTTAAAGTAAGGCCATTATGACAAAGCAAACGCTTTCAAAGATTATATCTGATTATGAAAAAGAAGTTGATGTCCCTCTCTTGGATAGCCTCACCGGTGTATTCAACCATGGCTTTTTTCAAGTTGCATTAAGTCAAGCCATCAGAACATCACAGCGATATCATGAGCCATTCACCCTTGCTCTTGTTGATATCAATGCGTTTTCAAGATACAACCAACAATATGGTGCTCTTGAAGGTGACCGCACCTTGAAGGCTGTTGCCTCAATCATAAAAAGGAGTATTCGTGACGTTGATGTCGCAGCCAGATACCATGATGACGTATTTGCTCTCATTATGACAAAAGTTTCAAAAATTCACTCTGTGGAAGCTGCTCAACGAATAAGACAGGCAATCGGTGATCAATTTCAGGGCGCACTGACCGTATCGATCGGCCTTGTATCTTTTCCTGAAGATGCTGATAACCGTGAAGATCTCAGAAACAAAGCTCAGGAATCGTTGCTGAAAGCCAAGATGAAAGGCAGCAACCATGTCTTCTTTTACGAGAAGGTAGAAAGACTTTCTGATGCTGAAAAACCTTGCATCCTCGTTGTTGATGATGAGCCTATGAACGTAAAGCTCCTTGAAGCCCTTCTAATCCCCATGAATTATGATGTCATCAAGGCTTACGACGGTGAAGGTGCGCTGTCAATGATCAACAAGATGGATGTAGATATTGTTCTCCTTGATGTCATGATGCCGGGTATGGATGGGATCGAAGTGTGTCGCAGAATTAAACAACCTGAGAGCACACGGATGATTCCTGTCATTATCGTCACCGCTCTTGATGATATGGAATCCAGGATATCGGCAATCGAGGCCGGAGCGGATGACTTTCTTACAAAGCCCCCTAATAAGATAGAACTTCTTGCAAGAACAAAATCGCTGATCAATTTGAAGAAGCTCAATGATAGCCTTATCGGCTTTGAAAGCACCTTATTTTCTCTGGCAAATGCAGTTGAAGCCAAAGATGCGTATACCAAAGGTCATATTCAAAGGGTTTCGAGCCTGGCAGTTAATCTGGGCAAGATGATGGCGCTGTCTCAAAATGAAATAGATGCCCTTTATCTTGGAGGTCAGCTCCATGACCTTGGAAAGATTGGGATTTCTGATCATGTTCTTAATAAACCCGGGCCCTTGAATAATGAAGAATGGGAAATTATGAAACAACATCCAGATATGGGCTTCAGGATTGCTTATCCATTAAAAAGAAACCTGAAACAGGCATTAGAAGTCATCCGTCATCATCACGAGAGAATGGATGGATCGGGTTATCCTGATGGATTAAGAGGAGAGGAAATCTCGGTTGTTGCAAGGGTGATGGGTGTTGTTGACTGCTATGATGCGTTAACATCTGATCGTTCTTACCGCAAAGGAGTGTCAAAAGAAGATGCCTTTGATATTTTACGGAAAGAAGCTAAAGACGGAAAACTCGATCAGAAGGTTGTGGATATCATGGGAAAGATGATGAACGTAGAGCGCGAATCGATATGACAGGCAAGGAAATGAGAAATAAGACAATACTGATCATTGACGATAACAGATTGAACCTGAAGCTATTCAGGACTATTTTGACTTCAGCAGGTTACATGGTCATGGAGGCTGAGAATGCCGAGGATGGATTGTTATTAATCAAGGGACGACAACCGGACCTTGTTTTAATGGATATTCAGCTTCCGGGTATGGATGGATTGGCTGCTACCCGTGCTATAAGATCAGACCCGGAGATAAAAGATATTCCCGTGATTGCCGTAACCTCATATGCAATGCAGGATGATGAAAAAAAAGCAAAAGAAGCTGGCTGCAATGATTATATAAGCAAGCCGATTGATCAGAAAAGCTTTTTAAAGACGATAAACCAATATATCGTGTAATTTGAGAAGTGGGAAAAGAAAGAGGGTAGGAAGAATGTGGATAATTAAGAAAGTAGTTTTCAGTGCCGTTGTTTTCCTGATTGTCTTTTTGTTTTCCATAGAAGCGAGAGCTGAAAAAAGGATCGGGGTTCTTCTTTTTAGTGATGAGGTTCGCTATGTAGAGGCCGCAAAAGGCTTCATAGACACACTCAAAGAAGCAGGTTTCAGACAGCCCCAGACAAAAATCATCACAGAAAACGCAGGCGCCAACAAGGCGAAAGCAGCAGAGTTGGTGAAGAAATTTAACGATGCGAAAATGGATTTGATTTTTACCGCAGGCACCCATGCGACCACAGCAGTCACCCAGGAGATTAAGGACGTACCGATAGTCTTCAGTGTGGTCTATGATCCCGTGGAGGCGGGAATAGCGAAATCATGGAAAAGTTCCGGAAACAACAGCACCGGCATCAGCAGTAAAATAGATATGTCAAAGCTTATGGGAAGCCTGATTAAATATGCGCCGGTGAAGAGGCTGGCAGTTCTCTATACGCCAGGTGAAAAGAACTCCGAGTCGCAACTTAAAGATATACAGGAAATTCAAAAAAGCTTCGGGATCAAAATTGTACCGGTTCCTCTGACCAAAACGGAAGAAGTTGCACAGCTTTTGCCTTTAGTTTTACGCAAAGCAGACCCACTGTTCATTACCGGCAGCAATCTTGTTAATAGACAGCTTTCAACCATTATGGATATGGCGATTAAAGCAAAAGTGGTCACTATAACCCACCTTGAAGACCTGGTAGAGAAGGGTGTGCTTCTGGGCGTATGTCCAAGCACTTATCTAATGGGTCGTCTGGCCGGGCAAAAGGCAGTAAAAATCCTCAAAGGTGTGAAGCCATCATCTATTCCCATAGAAACCCTCAAACAATTCGATGTGATGATTAACCTGAAGACGGCAAAAGCAGGGGGGTTTCAGACGCCGCCGGATTTCATGAAAACGGTCAAAAAGACTGTAGAATAACTTCCCGGCAAAATTGTGGCTGTGCCGGAATGGAATACCAACATGTTCAAAGAAAAGTTTAATACAAGCATACGATTCAGATTTTTGAGTGTCATCTCCATCATCCTCCTCGTCGGCACTCTGGCGATAAGTATTGCTGTTGCAATAAATGAAGAGGGGGCATTTAAGAATTCGTTAACGACCATGGGGCAGAGTTTTGCGTCCTACATAGCCAAACTTAGCAGAGAACCTCTGATCATAAAGGACAGCATTCAATTGGATGCTATCGTAAATGATGCAAATAAGGACGAAAATATTGTCTATGCTGTTATCCGTGACAATCAAGGCAACCCCCTCACCAGTCAATATGCCAGCATTAACTATCGGCAGCCGAGACTCAATTCTGTTATTTTAGGGTTATCAGGTGACACTGATCTGCTAAACATCATCGAAGCTATCAAAAAGAAAGAGTCCCTTATAGAGGTCTCAATCCCTGTGGAGATCGGCGCGAAAATTATCGGTACAGTTACCGTTGGCATGTCGGAATATAAGGTGCATCAAGAGATCGTCAAAAATATAATATTTGTAATCGCGCTTAACCTGGTAGTGACATTTGCACTTGGAGCGGTGTTGTTTGTTGCATCAAAGAAAATAGTATTTGATCCGCTTGTTGAGATTGCCCGTGCATCTTCCCGTCTTGCAAGAGGGGACCTCTCAACTGCAGTAAATATTGGGACGACAGGAGAAGTAAAAGCAGTAGTAGACAGCTTTAATGAGATGGTCAAAAACTTGGAGAAGGTGACTGTTTCAAAAGATTATGTAGATAACATCATCGGAAGCATGATTAACACGTTGATAGTCGTTTCACCGGATGATAAAATCATACGGGTCAATCATGCTGCCTGCAGTCTTTTAGGTTATGACGAAGAAGAACTTATAGGACTGCCGGTTGAAACAATCTTTGGTGGGGAGAGGTCAGGAGAAGATTCATGGATGAAAAGCATGTTTGCAGACGGCTATATCGGTAATATTGAAGAATCGTACAGGACAAAAGGCGGTAGCGAAGTTCCGGTTTTACTGTCGGCATCGGTTATGCGTGGTGATGACAGTCTGACTAAGGGGATAGTGTATGTAGCCCAGGACATCACTGAGCACAAGCGGGCTGAGGAAGCACTGCGGGATAGCGAAGAGAAATATCGTAACATCCTTGACACCATTGAAGATGGCTATGTTGAGACAGACATTGCCGGCAATCTCACTTTCATTAATCCTTCGATTTGCAGAATGCTGGATTATTCCTCAGATGAATTGAAGGGAATGAATCACCGTAAACTAATGGATGAGACAGTCAGCAGATACGTGAAAAAGATTTTTGAAAGCGTATATCAGAACGGCAAAGCTGTAAAACGTGTCGACTATGAGCTTATAAGAAAGAATGGCATGAAGGTATACGTCGAATCATCAATTTCGTTAATTAAGGATGCAAAAGGAACTGCGATTGGATTCAGTGGAATTGCGCGCGACATAACCGAGCGCAAACAAGCGGAGGAAAAACTGCGCGAGATGAATGCTGCGCTGAAGCAACAGACGCTCTACGCCACGGAAATGGCGTCCCAAGCCCAAATGGCCAATGCCGCGAAGAGCGAATTTTTGGCCAATATGAGTCACGAACTCCGCACCCCTTTGAATGCCATCATAGGCTTTACGGAAGTTGTACTTGGCAAGAACTTCGGCGAATTGAATGCAAGCCAGGAAGAATATCTTGGTGATGTTCTCCAGAGCAGCCGGCATCTTCTTTCTTTAATCAATGATATACTGGATCTTTCCAAAATTGAGGCCGGTAAGCTGGAGCTCAGTTTATCAGAATGCAATTTGAAGAGTCTTCTGAACTCCTCATTAATCATGGTGCGGGAAAAAGCGATGAAACATCGCTTAAAGCTGAAGACAGAAATCGAGGACATCCCGGAGATCATCAAAACTGATGAACGCAAGTTTAAGCAGATTTTATACAATCTGCTTTCCAACGCCGTCAAATTTACCCCGGATGGGGGTTCAATAACCCTTTCAGCGAAATTATATAATAAAGCGTCCTTAAAACCAGAAGGAAGTGCAGGCAATATCGATCAGGATGTGTCCGATAATGATGTCCATTTTATTAAATTTTCTGTTTCTGATACTGGCATAGGAATCAAGAGCACCGATCTGGAAAGGATATTCGATCCTTTTGAACAGGCAGACGGATCCATAGGTCGAAAATATCATGGTACCGGTTTGGGGCTTTCGTTGTCAAAAAAGCTGATCGAATTTTTAGAAGGCGAAATCATGGCTGAGAGTGAAGGTCTGAGCAGAGGGAGCACCTTCAGTTTTATTATACCAATATACGGCTCTCTGGGAGAACAATCCTGATGTCAGAGTTATTCTGTCCAGCGATTGCAGCATTAACGGTGGGAAGAAACAAATTCTGGACCAGGGATGCAACGGCTTTCTCCAGAAGCCCTTTCACCTCAAAAAACTCTCTCAGAAGGCCCGGGAAATTTTGAGTGTTTAAAATAGATATTACAAGCGGTAATTTTCAATAGATATATAGTGGTCATTTTAATTACTTGTAGGCGCAGACAGCGATTTCGGCGGTTTGCGGTTTTGAAAAATCGGCAATTGGATTATTTGTTACGCATATCTTCTTGCAAGCATTGAGGTGGCCATTCTTTTATTGGTTGTAGATTTCATATGGATATCGCGATATTAAGAAGTCCGTTTGAATTGTCATCTACATAGAAGTTCCTAAGTCTTGAACGGAGTCTGGGGATACTATCAAATGATTAACGAAACTTCGTATGTTCGGCGCTAAGGAGGAAGACCATGAAAAGTGCTGATATTGAAGCGGAGGTGTCGTCATTGAAACTACAGAGGGACACGCTCAGAGACCGACTAAATCTGCTTGTTCAACGGTTTCAAAATGAGCTGCCTTCGGCGGCGGAATCGTGGATACGGCGCGAGCTCGAAAGTCGGATAGAAGACCATCCAGACACGGTGGTTGCATTGGGCATCGAGAAGCTTAGGTCTCTCAAGGGCAGGGTGAGCGCGCTTGTCGCATCGCTTCCTGATATTGCAAAGAAGGAAACGTCGGACACAGTAGATTGGCCACAATACCGGACACGTGACCGTGATAGTGACAGTAGGGGCGTGAGTGAGTTTTATTTCCACCAGGCTTTCCGAGACGTTATCAGCCATCTTGGGGCGGTTTTGTATGAGTTTGGTCTCTTGACGGAACCCAAAGATCATCTAGCTTCCTGGCACAAGATTGGCGATGATAGATTTCGTTATGCCATCAATCCAGGATTTGAAGCTCTCTCTACGCCGGTCCTCGACGAATTCCAGCGGGTGTACAAAGATTTCAGAAGCGTAGAAGATAAACTGGAAAACAAAATGAAAGAACTCGTAAAGACAAAGGCAAAAGAATTGTGGGAATCAACATAGAAAGACGAACCAGGCGTTGGAGCGATGACCCATACTGAGGGCTACCGCTCAACTTTCCGTGTGCTCTTTCGATTCGTAATCCTCAGTTCTAAGGAAATGCTTTAGTTATATAACTGAAACCTTTGCACAACTCCTCTATTCGTCATTCCGGGCTTGACCCGGAATCTAGGAAACACTTGATAATGCAGATTCCCGCTTTCGCGGGAATGACAAAATTGCTGGTTTTATGCAGTTTTGCAAAGGTCTTATCTGTGAGGAAATTTTTCACTTTGTTGGAAAAGTTGATGATAGATACCAAACAGGGGATTATGCCTTTGTCTTTTGCTGGCCGATCACCCTGTAGATTTTTAGTCTTTCCATTCCCGGGTCAGCTTCATATACGCCGATTTCTTCGACTTCCAGCGGTAATTGAGAGGCATAATAGGTTTTCTCAGTGATGAGAATTCCATCAGGCCACGACCTGCACAATGCCTGCAATCTGAAGACGGAATTGACGGAATCCCCGATAACGGTGTAATCCATTTTCTTGTCAAAACCAATGTTGCCGACTACCATTTCTCCCGTGTGGATACTTATCCCCATAGTCAGCGATGCACCATATTGTCTCACAAAATACTCATTGATGCTCCCCATTGCCTGCTGCATCTCCAGAGCAGATGCAACGGCGTTATCTACGTCCATGGGGGTAGAAACAGGGGCGCCAAAAACGGCGAGAAATCCATCACCCAGATATTTGTCGACAATCCCATGATGCTTAAAGACGATTTCTCCCATGGATGAGAAAAAGTAATTCAGGATAGCCACTATCTTCTGGGGACCAATCCTCTTGGACAGGGCAGAATAACCGCGGATATCAATGTTCAACAGAGTCAAGGTTTTGAATTCGTCTACTAACGGCTTTGCTGAAGCACTGCCGAGGACGATCCTGTCAACAATCTCTTTGGGAACAAACTTTTGAAATACGTTTCTAATGCTCCGTTCGTTTTCGGCCATGGCCAGCGTTTCTTTGTAAAGCCGCGCATTTTCCATTGCGATACTGACCGAAGTAGCAATAGCCTGGAGAAGATGTTCGTCATCATCATTAAAAGCGCCATTGATTTTATTGAGAACCTCAATGGCTCCGATGACTTTACCCTGGGAAATCAGGGGTGCACAGAGAACAGATTTTGTCTCAAAACCTGTTAACCTGTCAAATTCCGAAGAGAAGTGCGGATGCTGTTGCGCGTTTTGAGCAACGACCGTTCTCCCCCGTGTAGCCGCATAACCGGCGATACCCTGACCAAGTTTGAGCCTGAATTCTCGTAGAGATTCCATATTAATATTAAAGGCGACCTCGCATTTTAACTCATTATGCTCCAGGAGTAACAGAGAACCAGCCTCCACGTTCATGATGACACGAATCATGTCCATGGTGTATGCAAGAACCTTTTCAGTATCAAAGGTGGAAGAGGATAAAGCATTACCAATCTGCCTGAAGGTTTCCAGTTCGCGAGTCCGCCTGGCAAACGCCAACGATAGCCTTTCCTTTTCGATGGCACGAGACAGATCGCCTGCCATGCATTCGATCACCTCATGCAAATCGGCCAATAACTCTGTCTGAACATTGCATAACACCAAGACACCCGTGATATGATTTTCCACTTTTAGAGGCGTCAAAATTGCACTATCAAATGCGTGATTTGAAAATATTTCCACCTCAACCGGATGAGTTAAACTATTGGTTTCATGGAGAATAAACTGTCTCTGCTGTTTGATGATCCTGTCCAGAATCGTTCCCTCATAAAGGTATGAATTTCCTTTGTTGAGATTTGTCGGAACAAAGGCCAAGATATCTACAATGTATAAAGATTGCCGGATGTCTTCATCCAGGGACATGACGATGGCCATATCATATGGAACAACGTTCTTTATTTCGTATAAAATGGCTTGAAGAAGCTCACTGCTCCTTAAGCTCGAGTTGATGGCCGAGGAGATGTTCTCTATAGCCTGGATCTGTTTCGATTTTACATCGGATTCTTTAAGAAGACGAAGATTGTCATGGGTGAAGGCCGCATTAGTTAAAAGAGGTGACAGAACATCCACATCCTCCTGCGTAAAAATAATCTCTGACCTCCTCCGGGAAATGGTCAAGACGCCAATCACGTCGTTGATGGTCTTGAGCGGCATGCACACAAACGATTTTGTTGCGTACTGAGGTCGTGATTGCCGCCCGAAACGGATGTCTGTCTCTATATCCTCTACAAGAAGGGGGGCCTTATTGATCACGGCATATTTGGCAATACTGTCTGCAAAGATGACCCGGTCTCCTTTCTTGACAAAATCACCCGATCCAATGCACGCTGCAATAATGAATGTGTCCCGTTCTGGCTTCTCCAGGATCATGATGGAACCGATATCTGAATTGGTTAATTTTAGAGTTCGCTCAAGGGTAATATAGAGAAGATCTTCCGGATTGAAGGTAATATAACAGATGTCCGAGAGCTCCTTTAGGGTGGAGATTTGTGAAGTCTTGTTTTCCAAACGGTAGAAATTTGCCCTGAGTTCGTGCTCAAGGACTTGGAAGGAGTCAACAATCCCTTTTAATTCGCCTGTCGTTGATATCTGGGGTTGTGAGAATTTCTCGGCGACGGTTTTTGACACATTACCCGATATGGAAATGATCTCGTCGAAAAATTTTCGCAGTATCACGAAACCGAAGAGCGAGAAGATGAGGAGGACAATAAAAAAAGGGGGAATATAGGTATCATCAAGTAATTCGTATTTTACCGCAAAATACAGGAATCCGAATACGGGGATAAGAAAGAAAAGGCCGAAGATGATGTATAATTTGTAGTAAAGCCCATGGCTTTCTATAGAGAATTTCTTGAACCACTTCCGAAGATTCATCTTAGTATCCGATATATGAGTGACATCCGTGACGTGGACGTCCCGGCTATCGGCCATGTAACAGAAAGAGTCATCCGATAGGGGGGACATTCCCACCCAGCATCCGTGCTATTAATTTAATTATATATCTTTAATACATGGAAACATCAACGATTTTTTTCCTTTTTATAATAGATTTCTTGCGCAAACCGTGATAATCAAAAATGCATCTGTAACTGTAGCGATTATATTTCTGAACCCTTCAACCTTGTGCGATGGTCATATGGACTGATTGATGAAACCCCGTGTCTCGAAAGCAGTGAGCATTATATGTTGATAGATATAGATCATTATAACAAAGAAGGCATGTATCTAAATTTTGCTGATGGCAGGCTTCTCGACCTATCGAAAGAAAACGTGCACCGCCTTGCTGATGAGTATTGGAATAATCCGTCCAAACTTCCGCCTCACGTAAGACAAGACGACGCTTTCAAGACATGCAGTGTCTGTCCATTTAAGGGTCAAAGCGTCTTTTGCTCTGCCATAAAGCCGCTTCTGCCATTTTTGGAAGAGATGGACAGGTTCAACTCCTATGATAATGTTACCGCAGTCTATGTAAAAAGAAGGGGGCTTGTGGATGTTTGTGAAACGAATATGCAAAACGCGCTGCAATATATCACAAACATGGCAATATTTGAATATTGCGAGGACGCAAAACAATATAATATATATTTTCAAGGGATCGAGCCCTTTATGGGCCTGAAAGAAACCCTGCCTCGTCTCTTGCTGAACATCTACTGGCTTAATAAGGGCGACTGGAAAAAGGTGCATGCTGTAATAGAAGAGATTCGATACGCCGTGACGGTGACCAGTAAGAACTGTGTAGAGAGGCTCAATCTCATGTGCAATAGCGACGCTTTTGTGAACGCCTATGTAAAAACACATATCCTGGCAGATATGCTGGGTGTCAATTTTGATGAAACGCTTGAGAAATATTTCACGGACTAAAAAACCATCATCATTGTTCTGACTCATTGACAACTTCCTTGTCCACACACCAGCACCGTCGCAAAATATACAGGATAACAGTTGATAATACATACTTTGTGTACCTTTTTCATTGACACACAAGGCCGTCCATAGTAAAAAGCAAAAATACCAAAGCGCGTTTTTAGTCAGTATCAGTTTCACAACACCGAACCATCACACCGCACTGAAAGGAGCATCCAATGAAAAAGATCATTGCCCTGCTGTCCGTTGCAATCTTTGCCACCGCTGTCTTTGCCTTTGCTGCCGGTGATGCCAAGCCGGAACTGCGTCCTGCCCAGAAGATAATGCAGGCCCGAGTAGCCTGGCTGACCGCAATAAATGAAAATCTTGGCGCCAAAAAGTTTGAGGCCGTTACAAAGGATGCCGGCGAGTTGGCGGCCCAGACCAAGAAAGTTGGCAAAAATCTTCCCAACCCCCTCGGCAAAGAGCTGACCTTGGCCATTTCATCGCTTGCCAAGGATATCTCCGTTGCCGCTGCCAAGAAGGATGGCGACACCATTAAAGTCAAGCTGGGAGAGATTAAGGGCAAGTGTGGCGAGTGCCACGCCAAGATCCGTGACAAGAAATAGCCTGATGAACTGGTATTAGAAACGACAACGGCCGGAATCGTTGCCGGCCGTTTGTTGTCTGCCGCCTTCCCTCTGTTTCGGCAGGCGACCAACATAGAATTAGTGAAGCGGCACGATGGACGTCTACACCCTGTTCTTTCCTTGTCCTCAAAATCTCAACATTGATTGATATGCAGGATTTCATGCAGTAATAATTGATGAGTATCTTCTCAAAAAATTTGATATGCAATCAGTGAAGAAATCGCCAAAGTGATAGCCAGGGCGACAGAACCAACTAATACATGGTTGACATATTTTGGCATTGCCGGGAAGCTAGGCGGTTAAAGGAGAAAACAAACCTCAACCTACCGTATCAGGAGAAACCGTTCTGCTCGACTCAAACTAAAAGGAGAAAGGAGCTGGAACGATGGCTTTCTACCTTCCTGCTGCAGCACTGAGGATCGCATGCCTGTAGAAAAGACAAGAGCAACAAGTATCATCCTGTTTTGTTTCCGATGCGTTCCACTTTCTATCCGTAAACTCGTCTTCAAATCCCTCCTGATGCTCTGCTATCATGCCGCGGCAAAGCATCGACTCATTGCGCTGCATAACCTCCGTTGCGCCTTTCCGGAAAAAGATATGGAGGAACTGATCAGGATCGCCAAGGGAGTCTACCGGAATCTGGCCATTACCATGGCGGAGTTCTTCAGTATGCCTTACATCACCCGGGAGAACCTCCATGAATGGCTCGAACTCGAAGGTCTGGAGCATTTTGAAGCGGGGATTGCCCAAGGCAAGGGACTTCTCACTATTATTGCCCATTTCGGCAACTGGGAGTTGATGCCTGTCACCACCCCCTTCTTTCTCAAGCCCGCGTATATCGTCTATCGCCCCCTGGACAGTCCTTTAATCGATAATATGGTCGAATATGTACGGACGATCAACGGCAATGAGATGGTCATGAAAGGAGGCTCCGGCAAGCGGATCATGGAACTGCTCAAGGAGAACCACCCCATCGCGATTCTGAGCGATCAGAACGTGGCCGCCCCGGAGGGGGTCTTTGTCGATTTCTTTGGCCGCCCTGCATGTACAGGTGTGGGGCTCGCCGTCCTAGCCCTGAGGTCCGGGGCGCCGGTACTCCCCATGTTTATGGCGCGGCAGAAATCGGGAAAGTACAAGTTCATCCTCAAGCCCCTGGTGGAGATTTCACGAACCGGGGACTATGAGAAGGATCTTTTGGAGAATACACAGCGCTTCACCAAGGTTGTCGAAGATGTAGTCCGTGAGTATCCGGACCAGTGGTTCTGGATCCACCAGCGCTGGAAGACAAAAAAGTGGCAGACCGTGATGTAACAGGTCATGGGACAGTGTGTCAGGATATCCACGAAGCGGCCGAAAACAGCGCCCGTTATTTCTCAGCGGGCCATTCACCCCCGCGGCTTTTTTATTGAAGCCTTCCTCCACAATCCGTCCAACTCGTAAAAAAAGCATGATTTGAAGCTCTCCGCAGCAAGCTGCGGAGAATCTTCGATCCTTAAGGAACAGTATCGTTCGGCATTCGCTCACTTACCCCGCAGCAAGCCGCGGGGAATGCGCTCGCTACCGAATTCAACGGACCTTAAGGATGAACATGATGAAAAAAGTAAACTACTATTAGCTTCAGTCGGTAGTAGTTTACTATCCTCCCAGAAACGGGGCATCATGCGGCGACTAAGGAATTGTTCTTCAATCGCAACGGTCGCCTACCCGTGAGGCGTGGCCGATGCTGTTTGTTCATCCTGCATCGTATGAGGCCATCACCGCTCTTTATCGTTTCTCAATGGGAATATAGCTGCGGGGTTCAGGACCGGTCCACAGGCTTTCCGGACGATAGATGCGATTGTCGCTTCTTTGTTCAAGAATATGAGCAAGCCATCCGGCAACTCTCCCCATGGCAAAAATCGGGGTAAAGAGAATAGCTGGAATATCCAGAAGGCGGTAGACGGCGCCGGAGTAAAAATCAACATTTGGATAAATGGGCTTGCCGGCAGTTTCCATTTTACCGCGGAATACTTTTTCAACTTCCTGCAAAATTTCGTAGTACCGGAAGTCCTGCTTCTTTTCAGAAAGCTGGACAAGATAGTTTTGTATGATGTTTGCCCGTGGATCTTTCGCCTTATACTCCCGGTGACCCATGCCCATTACCTTCCTCTTTTGGGCAAAGGCTCTTTCCATCCATACGGCCACATTATTCTTGTCTCCGATTTCCTCGGCCATTTCGATCACACGCTGGTTTGCCCCACCATGAAGCGAGCCATACAGGGCACCGATGGCGCTCGATATGCTGCAGTAGCAGGTTGAAAGGGTTGAAGCGACGACCCGCGCGGCAAATGTGGATGCGTTAAAATCGTGTTCCGCATGGAGCAGCAGACACTTATCCATGATTTCACCTTCGAGGCTGTCCGGCTCGGTTCCATTGAGCATATACAGGAAATTGGCCCCATGCGAGAGGTCCATGCGTGGCGTTACATATTCTCTTTTCTCCCGATAGCGGCCGTACATGGCAACAACGCCGGCAAGCTGTGATACCTGATAAAGCGTGTCGCGACAGTTGCAGGTGGCAGAATGCTCAATACGATGTTTCACATACCCGC
>CAITLA010000064.1 GCA_903893135.1 uncultured Syntrophaceae bacterium
CCTTTTTTCCCTTGCCTCCATTTGCGGTCAACTCCTTCTGAGGAAAATTATTTCGCCTTCTCTGCAAGACTTAAAAATGGTTTTATCATATCGATGGGAATGGGAAAAAGTATTGTAGAGCTGTTCTCAGCTGCAATCTGATTCAAGGTCTGCAGGTACCGGAGCTGTAAGGACATCGGCTGCGTTTCCATAAGGGCGGCAGCTTCGATCAGCTTCTGGGCGGCCTGGAATTCGCCTTCCGCATTGATGACCTTTGCCCGACGCTCTCTCTCCGCTTCGGCTTGTTTGGCAATGGCCCGCTTCATCTCCTCAGGCAGATCAATCTGCTTGACCTCGACGTGAGAAACCTTGATTCCCCAAGGTTCGGTGCTCCGGTCCAGGATCTCCTGGAGCTGGAGGTTGATCTTCTCGCGCTGCGAGAGGAGTTCGTCGAGCTCCACCTGGCCGCAGACGCTCCGTAGGGTAGTCTGGGCGAGCTGGGACGTCGCATAGAGGTAATTCTCCACATTAATCACGGCGTCGTTCGCTTCCATGACCTTGAAATAAACGACGGCGTTGACCTTGATTGATATGTTGTCCCGTGTGATCACATCCTGCGGGGGGACATCCATGGTAATGGTGCGCATATCCACCTTGACCATCCTGTCCACAACGGGTATCAAGATAATAAGCCCGGGGCCTTTCGTGTCGATAACCCTCCCCAGACGAAAAATCACGCCCCTTTCATACTCATTGAGTATCCTGATGGCTGATGCCAAAAACATAACTACCAGTACTATTAATACAATAAATGGAATAGAAAACATAATCACCCTCCCTGTTTATTTTCAATTTCTTCGACTTTGATTTTCAGACCTTCAACCTTTACGACCTTAATCCCCCTACCCGCCTCTACGCGCTTGTCACTTGTTGAATTCCAGTATGCACCTTTAATATAGACCTTGCCATCTTCATGAATATCCGTTACAGCCTTCCCTTCCTCACCCATCATACCTTCTTTTCCAGTAAGTCTCTTTCTCATCTGAGCCTTCAGGACAAGGGCAATAACACCTGCGAAAAACAGGCAAATGACGGTCAGCACAGGGATCATGACACTCCACGATACCCTGAGGGCAGGATCAGGTGATTCAAAGAGCAATAGTGAACCCAGGACAAGAGAGATAATCCCTCCCACCGTCAACAGGCCATGGCTGATAACTTTTATCTCTGCGATAAAGAGAATGATGCCGAAAAGAATAAGCAGGATCCCCGCATAATTGACCGGCAGCGTCTGCAGGGCAAAAAAGGCCATGATAAGCGAGATGCCGCCGATGATTCCGGGAAGAATGACACCGGGATGGGCCAGCTCGAAATAAAGACCTGCAAGTCCGACAAGCAAGAGGATATACGCTATATTCGGATCGCTTATAGCCGCAAGAACCCTCTGACGCGTACCCATTTTTTTCTCATTGATGATGGCATACTTTGTCTTAATTACCCTCTTCCCGGACGATAGAGACACCTCTTTTCCGTCCATCTGTTCCAGCAGACTGTTCAGGTCGGGAGCAACAAAATCTATGACTTTGAGTTTGAGGGCCTCTTCGGCAGTAACAGATTCGCTCTTTCTTACAGATTTCTCCACCCAATCCGCATTTCGCCCCATCTTATCTGCGATACCTCGGACGTAGGCAACGGCATCATTTTCCACCTTCTTCATCATGGTCTTGTCCGTACCGCCTATGCCCAGTCCTACCGGATGGGCAGCGCCGATATTCGTGCCGGGAGTCATGGCAGCGACGTGCGCTGAAATTGTGATTATCACTCCTGCGGAAGCGGCCCGTGCTCCGGAAGGATGCACGTATACCGCAACAGGAATGGCTGAGTTCAAGATACCCTTCGCAATATCCCTCATGGCGAGGTCCAGCCCGCCGGGCGTATCCAGGAGAATGATCAGGCCGTCGGAACCGGCTTTCGCCGACGCATCTATGCTTTGCAGAATATATTCGGCAATCGGCGGAGTAATCGCGGCATGGACAGTGATACTATCAAAGACAGGCTTTTTTTCTTCTGCAAACAATTGGCCGGGATGCTGCACGATGAGAAGCAATGCGAGAATCAGGACTGGTATATTGATTTTATTTCTTGTCATGGATTGCCCCTCTCAATCTTTGAGCTGTATGGTAAATAGTTATGAAACCTGCTGCGGCAGCGCCTTCATTATCTTCTGGACATCTTCCCACACCTGCTTTTTTGCCCCCGGATTCCTCAGAAGATATGCCGGATGATAAGTAGGCATCAATTGTATCCCGTGATATGCGTGAAACTTACCCCGAAGGACCGTTATGGGTACATCCGTTTTAAGCAGGGTATGGGCGGCAAACGTTCCCAAAGCACAGATTACCCGCGGGTTAATCGCCTCAAGCTGCTTGATAAGAAATGGTTCGCAGGCAGCTATTTCCTCAGGCCTGGGATTGCGGTTGCCGGGAGGACGGCACTTGAGGATATTACATATATAGACATCATCCCTCTTCAATCCCATGGCCGCGATAATCCTGGTCAGAAGCTGCCCGGCGCGACCGACAAAGGGTCTGCCCTGGATATCTTCATCTCCTCCCGGCGCCTCGCCAACGAATACGATCTCGGCCTTGGGGTTCCCCTCACCGAAGACGATGTTGGTTCTGACCCGTCCGAGGGAACATCTCTGACAATCACCGAGCTCTTTTTTCACATCTCCGAGAGTCAATTCTTTCCGCGGTGACGTCCGGCTCTGAGCCCGTGATTTATCAGCAGCGGATGTGTCAAGAGCCGCGGGCTCTCCCGTCATACACAGGTATGCCGGCGTTTTCCCCGCATCAATCTCGGACTGAATTTGAGCTTTTAGAGACCGGACCAGCGCCAGGAGTTCATCTGCCGGATTCTCTTTTGTACTTTCCATAGTGAGACTATCTGTCCCGAAAAGCAGGGCGACGTCTGGGAGCGGATTGCCTGCTCGTTATAATCTTCTTGACCCTGTCAAGAATCCTGTCGGCAACCGCCATCTTGCTCATCAAGGGCACATTTTCAATTTTGCCGTCAGCACTGATGATCTTGATTATATTTGTATCGTAACCGAATCCCGCACCTTTCTTCGTTACATCGTTGGCTACAATAATATCCATATTTTTTTTCTTCATTTTGCTCCTGGCATTTTCAACAAGGTTCTCCGTCTCCACGGCAAAACCCACGAGGATACGATTGCCCTTCTTCCTGCCGACCTCCAATATAATGTCCGGATTCCGCTCCAGTTGCAAATCAAGCCCGCCGCCGCCTTTTTTAATCTTCGAGGCGGAACGCAACGACGGGCGATAATCGGCCACAGCGGCGGCTTTTATGACAACGGTTGCACTATCTAAATGCTCCATAACGGCATCCCTCATATCGACAGCGCTTGCGACAGGTATGAACTTTATATCCCGCGGCGTGGACAACGCTGTGGGGCCGCTGATCAGGGTAACATGTGCGCCCCTCCTCTTTGCAGCGATTGCCAATGCGTATCCCATTTTTCCTGAGGAATAATTGGTGATGTACCTGACCGGGTCGAAGGGCTCGCGGGTGGGGCCGGCAGTTACGAGAATCTTCTCTCCCTTAAGATCCTTCGGGGTCAGAATGGATTCCAACTCTTCGACAATATCCGGTATCTCCGGCAGCCTCCCATAGCCCTCGGCCTTGCAGGCCAGCTCGCCATACCCGGGCACCATGAACAGATAGCCCAGGGCTGTGAGCCTGCTGATATTCTCTTTCACGACGGCATTATTATACATGTTCACATTCATGGCGGGACAGATGAGCACCGGGGCTTTCGTTGCCATAACTGTGGTAGTCAGAATGTCGTCTGCCAGACCCGAAGCTATCTTCCCGATGATATTTGCCGTGGCCGGTGCAATCAAGATGACATCCGCGTACTCTGCAAGGGAAATATGGGCCATATCAAAGTCTGTCAAGGGAGCATACATATCCGTAAAGACCGGATGCCCTGAAAGAGTCTGGAGGGTCAGAGGGGTTATAAACTCGGTTGCATTCTTTGTCATGATAACCCTGACGAAGGCTTCCTTCTTTATAAATTCCCTTGTCAGCTCAGCGGATTTATAAGCAGCAATCCCTCCCGTTATGCCAAGAACGATTTTTTTACCTTTCAGCATTTTCTTTTATTCCTCAAAATCACCTTTGAACGCCACAAAAAACCACATGGCCCTTATGGCTTTACATATAGCAAGTCTCACGGACAACTTCAAGAGGTAATGCAGGCATTTGCCGGAATATTATGCTTTTAACCTTGCAAAGCGATCTAAAAATCATTATAAATCAGCCCGGTATGACCCAATTCCGCACGAGGTATTTTATGAAAACCTATAGAACTCATATAATAGTCTTCTTAATCATATCTATCTCCGGCTTTGGCTTCTGGTTTTTCAATTCCTGGGGCGAATTGGAAAAACCAGCCGTCCTGCTGGATCAGGACATAACGGCAATTGGGAGGTCTAAGACGCTTAACATAGCATTTGCGGACCAGAAGAGCGGACTCCGCAATTCAACCGTCACCATAGTTCAGGATAATCAGACACACGTCCTTTCCTCCATCAACTATACGGACTCGGTAACAAGAGAAAGTAATGTAAGCGTAACTATAGACCCCCTGGCGATGAAGCTTCATGAAGGGCCGGCTACACTTAATATTTCAGCGATGGACAACTCCGTTTGGAAGAACGGTACCACCCTCACTATACAAGTCAATATCGATTTCATGCCGCCTCAAATATTTTTACTCACTTCCACCAACAATATTAATCCCGGCGGCACATGCGTGCTCCTATACAGAATATCAAAGCCGGTTATCTCAAGCGGCGTCAAGGTCGAAAATCATTTTTCCCCGGGATACGCGACGACGATTTCAGACAAGCCATGTATTATCAGTTATTTTTCTCTCCCTGTGGATGCCAGGCATGGTGGAACAACGATAAAAGTCATCGCCCGGGATCAGGCAGGGAATGAAACTTCTGTTTCCCTGCCAAATCTCATCAGAAAGAAGAAATTCCGCAGCGATAAGATGACTCTGAGCGAGAATTTCTTGCAGCAGAAGATGCCCGAATTTCAGAGTCATAATCCCGTTCTTCAGGGCAAGACGCCACTCGAAACTTTCATCTATGTCAACAGTAAGATGAGGGAGGATAATGACAGTACAATCCGGGAAATCTGCAAGACATCGAACCCCAGGCAATTATGGGAAGGCACATTCCTCCGAATGAAAGATGCTGCTCCGATGGCCTTGTTCGGCGATAAGAGAAAATACCAATACCAGGGCAAGGTGGTTGGTGAAAGCATCCATATGGGCGTTGACCTTGCTTCAACGACAAATGCTCCGGTGGAAGCCGCCAATCATGGCATAGTTGCATATGCCGGCTACCTCGGGATCTATGGCAATTTCGTGATCATCGATCACGGCTTTGGATTCTTCACTCTCTACGGCCATCTGAACTCTATAGATGTCAAGCAGGGCCAGGAAGTCAGAAAAGGCGACATAATTGCCCATACAGGATCAACAGGCCTTGCAGGCGGAGATCATCTGCATTTTGGAATGCTTGTCGGGGGGCAGTTCGTAAATCCCCAGGAGTGGTGGGATGCCCATTGGATTGCCGATAACGTCACCAAGAAGACGGTTGTTTCTTTTTAGATTCTTATACGCGATATTGTCAAGGCTGGCTTAAATTCCCAATCGGATTTCTAACTTCTGGACATTTGCAACCCGTTATATTTGGCTAACTCTTATTGATGTCCCTGTGGTTTATCGTCACTATGTAATTCTTATCTGAAAAATAAGAGCCCAGTTGATTTGCCATGACGACTGACCGGTGTCTGCCGCCTGTACATCCCAGGGCTATGTTAAGTCGCGCCTTCCCTTCCTTTTCATAAAGCGGGATGAGAAATGCCATCAGTTCGAAAAGCTTTTGAATAAATATCCTGCTTTCGTGAGATTCAAGTACGTAATTCTGAACATCGGGATGGTGACCATCATGGAATTTCAGTTCTTCGACGAAATATGGATTGGGAAGAAACCGCACATCAAGCACAATGTCTGCATCGGCGGGTA
Organism: uncultured Syntrophaceae bacterium; assembly: GCA_903893135.1. Classification (GTDB taxonomy): domain Bacteria; phylum Desulfobacterota; class Syntrophia; order Syntrophales; family UBA2185; genus Fen-1135. The sequence goes on from CAITLA010000064.1 coordinate 6,104, forward strand.
TGCCGTACCGATACCCGAATGATGTCACATGAATGATCATCCTTTGATTTACGGATGAAGAAATAAAGTGCCTTTGGACGACGTCCTTTAATTGATGGACATTGTATGAGGTGGTATCAATGACTTTATCAGCCATCTGTTTCAACTGGGCCAACTTCTCCCTCTCCAGGTTAATGCCCTCCATGATGGAACCCTTTACCGACGTAGGATGCACCCTTCTCGTTTCACTGAATCGATGCAGGAGGGCGTCATCACTCGAATCGAGAAATAGTATTTCTATCCTGTAACCCTCGTTCTTCAGTTGGTCAAAAATCTTTGTATATTTTTCCAGAAAACTCTTCTCCCTCAAATCCATAACCATGGCGACTCTTGTGATGTCCTTTGAGGCATCGGACTGAATCTTGAGGAATCTGGGAAGAAGAACAACTGGCAGGTTATCGACGCAAAAAAAGCCGATATCTTCCAGTGCCCGGAGGGCAGTACTCTTGCCTGATCCCGAAAGTCCCGTGATGATTACTACACGCAGGTTATTCATGAGTCTCCTTTTTCCATCTCCCTCATTAATTTTTGAACCCCAAACTCAACATGCTTGTATATTCTTCGAGTCTGCGGAAAACCAGGCAGCTCCATACAGGGCAGTTTAACCCCCATGATATCCAGTGATTTTTCTGCTCTACAGATGCCTTCCTGCCTTCCGTTATGATCCATTGTCTTCAATTCAACCATGAAATTTATGGCTGAATCGTCAAGAATGGCTTGGGCACCGAGAAGTTCTTTTGCCTCAACAATACCTCTATTTTTAATATTGATAAGACCCTTGGTGAGCTCGTGACTCCGGCCATACAACAAATCCCCTCTTCTTTCGATCTCTACGGCATCGTCTGCTATCCACCGATATCCTCTTTCCGCCAGCTTCAGAGAACATTCAGTCTTTCCTGTGCCGCTGTCTCCTACGAGCATCACGCCGAGGCCTGAAACACTTACAAGCGTCCCATGCATGGAGATGGAATTCTCAAGCTTTTCTCTTAAGATTCCGGAAAGGCGACTTTCCAAGAGAAACTCATCGTACACCGACGCAAAAACCGGAATACCGCACAATTCTGAGAAAGACGCCATAAGACCCGGTACTGCGTTGGTTTCCGAGATCGCTATTAAGGGAATACGGTTTGAAATAATAGATTGAAAGATTTTTTTGCGGGATTCTGATGGTATTGTTATGATTTCGGAAACATATGGAGGTGTCATTACAAGGATAACATCGGGAACAATCCTCTCCCGGAAGTCTTCGGCTTCCTCATATCGCTGAACACGGATACTGCTTGTTGATCTCGCCAGACCGGCTTCACCGGTAATTTGTTCGAGTCCTAATTCATCCTCTGAACCTTGAAGAATATCTTTTAATCGGAGCGAGGCCATGGCAGTGAAATACCCTGACAATCAACTTGCGTCATCCTTGTCCGCAATTATTACGTATAGCTCATCCTTTGACTTGGCTTCTATGAGCTTCTTCCTGAAGGCGTTGTCCTTCATCATCTTTGATATTTTAGCAAGTGCTTTCAGGTGCAGGCCTGTCGTATTCTCCGGGGCCAATAACAGGAAAAAAAGATTGGCCGGTTTGCCGTCCATGGAATCAAACTCCACACCTTCCCTGCTTCTGCCGAATGAGACTATCAACTCATCCAGATCTGCCAGCTTGCCGTGGGGGATAGCGATACCATCTCCTATGCCAGTACTGCCTAACTTTTCCCTGTCCAATAGTGTGTTCACCACTAATTCGTGATTAATCGTACCATCCTCACGACGAATCACGCCGGACAATTCAGCAAGAACAGCCCTCTTGTTCTTTGCTTTTAGTTCTTCAATGATATATTCTTTCCTGAAGATATCCATGATTTTCATGATGTTTCCTCTAACCTCAGCTGCTTGTCTCTATGAGCGCATACTTTCCGTCATCGCGGACATAGATGATGCTGACGTTTTCTGTAGAAGAATCTCTGTAAACAACAAAACGGTTTCTTGATATATCGATCTCCATAATTGCATCTTCGAGAGACATGGGTTTCAACACAACTTTTCTCATTTCCACTATTCTTACTTCCTGCGCTTCATCTACATCATCGGGATACACTTCCCGAGGCGCTGCTCCTCCTAACCGCGCAGCATTCGTTTTATGACCCCGCGTCCTTTCTTTGCGCTTCTTCAGCTGACGTTCTATCTTTTCAACCGCATTATCAATAGCAAGACCCATTTCCTTGGCTTCTTCCTTGGCATTCAGGGTCTGCCCATTCGTCATTAAATTTACTTCCGCCACACTTCTGAACTTTTCAACGGAAAGAACAACACGGGCCTCCACCGGCGTGTCCAAATATTTTTCAAGTTTTTTTAGTTTTTGATCGATATATTCCTTGTGCCAGTCATCCCCTTCTGTATTCCTGAAGGTTACGGAAATCTTCATAACTAAACCCTCCTAAGTTTCAATACATTTTGCCACGCCCTCTATGTATTTCTTCCGAGGGCGGGCATCCTAATCTTAAAATCATCTGAGGTCAAACTGTTTTTTGAGGCCCTGACGGACTGCTCCGCGGGAAGTCAAAAATCGTTTGAAAAATGGACGGCGAAACAAGAAGTCCGGAGGCGAAGCGCCTCCACCCGCAGGCTTGGGATAAACAAATCTGAGGCATGAGGCGTATATAAACACAAGCCATAGCTTGACCTGAGCCTGCGCAGGGAAGGATGAAGCCCAATTTATGCCGGAGCCTGCCCGCGCAAAAGCGGGAAGACTTTCTACAATACCGTCAGAAATACTTTTTCCTCTTGGAAGAAGGCAGAACGCGCATCATTTCTCTATACTTTGCAACAGTTCTTCTCGCAATTGATATGCCTGATTTTTTCAGGAGATCAACGATGTCACTGTCACTGTACGGCTTCTTCGGATTTTCAGCGCTCACAATCTTTTTAATCTCTTCTTTGACGCTTTTCGATGCAACGGCATCACCGCTTGTTTTTTGTATTCTGCTGCTGAAGAAATATTTGAGTTCGAATATGCCTCTCGGAGAATGCATGTACTTGTTCGTCACTACCCTGCTTATGGTTGACTCATGCATTTCCACATCATCGGCAATATCCCTCAGTACCAGCGGCTTTAAGTAATTGATTCCGTAATTAAAAAAGTCTCTCTGCAATTTCAATATACTTTCCGTCACTTTGTATATTGTTCTTTGCCGCTGTTGTATGCTTTTGATCAGCCATGTAGCCGATTGCATCCTTTCCCTTATGTATTTCCTGCTGTTTTCTGCATCCGGATATGTGTTGCTGCCGCCCATAATCTCCTTGTAAAAGTTGCTGATCCGGAGCTTCGGCAGACCGTCGTCATTAAGAATAATCTTATATTCCTCCCCTGCCTTGGATACATATACATCGGGCGTAATGGTGTCTATCCTCTCTTCGGTGTAGACACTCCCAGGCTTAGGATCCATGCTGCTTATTATACAGACAGCCTGCAGAACTTCAGACATGGGAACCTTCAGTTTCCTTGAAATATTGCTGTAGTTTTTTGTTTCCAAGTCTTTCAGATGTTCATTTATAATCGACTCACCGAGGGGAGTCAGCACACCCAGGATCCTGGCCTGAATTAGAAGACATTCCTTGATGTCTCTTGCTGCAATCCCGGGAGGATCAAATTCCTGAATCTTCTTCAAAACGCCTTCAACGAAACTTTCCTCAACTCCCTCCTGTTTGGCAATCTCCTCTATAGACGCCACCAAATAGCCGTTGTTGTCAAGGTTGCCAATTATCTGTTCTCCAATCTTCATTTCCGCGTCGGTAATGCGGGACAGCTTGAGTTGCCACATCAGATGATCCGTCAGTGACGGCTTTACCATCAGCATATTATCCCACGACGGCGCATCATCATCCTTGCGGTCATATCTTACACCTGTTGGACCGTAGTCCTCAAGATAGCTATTCCAGTCAAATTCTTCCTTGCCGTCACCCTCCCCGGTAATCTCCTCTGTACGCTCGATCGTTTTGACTTCTTCGCGATCAGCTATTTCAACGGTATCGGATTCCGGAACGGTCGTATCTTCCGGGTATTCTTCTGATACTACCTCCTCGAGTAGCGGATTTTCCTCCATTTCCTGCGTGATTAAATCAGTCAGCTCCAGCCTCGAAAGTTGCAACAGTTTTATTGCCTGCTGCAACTGAGGTGTCATGACCAGCTGTTGGCTCAATTTTAGATTTTGTTTGAGTTCAAATGCCATTTTTCCGTATGCCTGATCAATACTATCTCATATCCGCCGTTTAGAGGCAAAAATCTTCTCCCAGGTAAATCTTTCTCGCAATTTCACAGTTGGCGATGGTTTCAGGATCCCCTTCAACCATAATTGCCCCTTCATTGACGATATAGGCTCTGTCACAGACAGAAAGCGTTTCTCTGACATTATGATCGGACACGACAACGCCTATTCCTTTAGATTTCAGTTTGGATATGATTCTCTGTATATCCTGAACAGCAATAGGATCAATCCCCGCGAAAGGCTCATCGAGTAGAATGTACTTCGGAGAAGTGACAAGGGCCCTTGTAATTTCTACACGCCGTCTCTCTCCACCCGACAAGGAATATGCGCGCGCTTCTGACAGGTGTGAAATATCAAGTTCTCCGAGCAGTTCCTTCAGTCGCTTGTCTCTCTCATCTTTATCTATATCCAGTGTCTCGAGAATTGCCATGATGTTCTCTGCCACGGTGAGCTTTCTGAATATTGAAGGCTCCTGAGGCAGGTAGTTCAATCCTTTTCGTGCCCGGATATACATGGGGCATTTACTGACATCTTCTCCATTTAAAAAGATACTGCCTTCATCGGGCCATATCAAACCCACTATCATATAAAAAGTTGTAGTCTTACCCGCCCCATTGGGGCCTAAAAGACCTACAACCTCTCCAGGATTGATTTCCAGATCAATCTTATTTACTACAACCCTCTTTCCATAGATTTTTACCAACCCTTTGGCCGATAGCGTTTCCATTAATTCAAAACATCCATACATCGAAATTTGCGCATTTACAATTGCCTTTACCTTTATAAACGATCATTGAAGAAAATCTGCAACGGGTCTTTCATTTCTTTTTGTCTTTCTTGTCCTCAGGATATATTGTAGCTTTAACTCTGCCTTTTTCAACGCTTTCTACAACACCTCTGTCCTCATCAAGAAATACCACTATCCTGTCACCGTGGATGACGTTTCTTCCCTCACGCATGACTGCATTGCCCAGCATAATAATTTTTTGCGTATCCTGGTAGAAGATTGCGTCATTCCCGGTTACAACCCTTTCACCCTGTGTTATTATGACATGACCTTTCGCCTCAATCTTCTCCAGATCACCGGCACTGCCAATATCCTGAGTGCCGGTCTTTTCGGGCACCCGGGGATCTTTCTGTGGATCTTTCTGTGGGTCTTTCTGTGGGTCTTTCTTATAATACAAAAAAAGGCGGTCCGCTTTTATAATTTTATCACCCTGGGTTGCAACTGCATTACCTGAAAATACGACAAGTTTTTTTTCGTTGTAGGCGTCCAGACGGTCAGAAACAATCTGTATCGGTTGATCCTTGTCCAACTTGATTTTCTTGTTCGTATCAGCTGCCTTAGCTCCCAAAAATGAGACAGAAAAGAAGGCCATTATCAAAGAGATTATTATCCTGTTTCTCATAATCATATTCAAAGTAACCTATTGTATTGGAATTTCGCGTCCCAAGGACAGCGTTTATGCGGAGAGCCCTTCCGGACATATTACTTTATGTCGGCTTTTACCTTGGATAGCAGAGCAACATCTTTATCTTCCAGCGAAAAAGATAATCCAATCCCTTTCACCTGCATGCGGGAGTTCTCCATTTTAACGGCGGAGTCGGTATATATCCGCTGCTCCGCGCCCGAATATCTCAGGATATCAGTAGTCAGGTGATCGCCCTTGTCTGAAATGATTTCCACATTTCCGGATACTTCCATGTCTTTTGTTTCCGTGTTCGATTTTCCTTTATCCCCCGTCATAACAAGGGTCCTCCCGTCAGACATTACAAGCTTCACCCTGATTCGATCGAAAAGGACAAGGTTCTCGTTTTTGACATACTTTGCACTATCCGCATTGATCTCCCATTTCATCCCTGAAACACCGACGTCTGTATAGTGGACATTCTTAACCCGGAGATCCACTTTGTCCGATATTATATTAAGCAACTGGTTTTTGGAAGACTTACTCCTCTCCAAAAACAGGATGACAGCTGCCGCTGAGACGATTGTGGCAATCAGAATTATGATAACAACATTGCTTTTCTTAAATTTCATAAGACTTTGTCTTTTTGGGAATGGCAATTTTTATTTCTGCTGTAAATTACAAACTGTGAAAATGAGTCGCTCCCAAAGACCGACTCGATTTATATCATCCGTTTCCATATATGTAAAGGTCAAAGGCAAACGCGCGCCGGCTACGGAAGTACAACAGCTATTATTCATTCTTCACAAAAATTCATATCTTTTTGCTACATCAGTCCATTCGCCCTTAGCCTTCAGGATAAGTTCACATACTTCTCTTACAGCACCGCGGCCCCCTTTACTTATTGTAACATAATCAACGCATTTCTTCACATCCTCAACAGCATCGGCCACGGCAACAGAAAATCCGGCCCTTCTTAATAAGGGGATGTCAACTATATCGTCTCCTACAAAAGCCATATGTTCATAATTTAGAGCTCGATTAAGGAGGAAGGCCTCGGAGATTTCAAGTTTGTCAGTAACGCCCTGGTGGACCTCGCCGATGCCGAGGTCTCTGGCCCGATGTTCAACCACGGCGGACCTCCTTCCAGTCACGAGTATAACATCGATGCCGTATCTCATCAGGACCTTGATGCCGTGTCCGTCTTTCACGTCAAAATTTTTTGTCTCACGCCCCGCATAATCCATGATTATTCGTCCGTCCGTCATGACCCCGTCAACATCCAGAACCAGAAGACGGATGAGTCTAATCTTCGCTGCCAACCTCTCTTCGAGAAACTCGCTTCCCACGTTTGCCCCCATTTCTTATTTTTTATCGGCTTTCATCTTTTTGATTATGCCATCGATCTCAATAAGTGTAGAAAGGAGATCATAAAGTGAATCGAGGCGTATTGAATTCGGACCGTCGCATTTGGCATATTCAGGCTCACGGTGTACTTCCAGGAAGATGCCGTCAACTCCGACTGCAACGGCTGCTCGCGAAAGGTGGGGAACCATATCATTCTGACCGCCGGAAGCAGTGCCCATTCCGCCTGGAAGCTGCACGCTATGTGTGGCATCGAATATCACAGGATAACCCATCTCCCTCATCAGGGGGAGTGAACGATAATCAACTACAAGATTATTATACCCGAAAGTTGCTCCCCTCTCCGTGACCATTATATTTTCGTTCCCCGTTGAAGATGCCTTGAGAAGTATATTCGTAACATCCCACGGAGCGAGGAACTGGCCTTTCTTGATATTGACGACTCGGGCCCTTCTGGCAACCTCGATTATGAAGTCTGTCTGCCGGCATAGAAAAGCAGGCACCTGCATCACATCGAGAATCTCTGAAGCAGGACCAATTTCCTCAAAACGATGCACATCTGACAGAATTTTAATGTCTAAATCCTTCTTTATGTCAGATAAAATCCGAAGCCCCTTAACCACTCCAGGTCCTCTGAAGGAATTCATGGAAGTCCGGTTCGCCTTGTCATACGACGCTTTAAATATGAAAGGCAATTTCAACCGGCCGGTGATGTCTTTCAGAAAAATTGCCGTCTCTCTTGTTATCTCTTCGTCCTCTATGACACAGGGGCCGGCGATCAGAATGAAGGGGGCCCCGCCCCCAATGACCATATCATCCAGGATAATCTGCCTCATCACTCTCTACCTCTTCACCTTGCTGACAAACCCAACAATGTCCAACACTCCATCCTGCTGCTCCAATCTCAACTATGCCGCAAATTATGATTCACGATGCTTCTGCTGCAATATCTTAATCTTCAAAGCTGGGATCTTCTTGGCCGCCACATTCGAATCAGGATTGAGCTCATAGGCATGAGTATAAGCCTTGAGGGCATCCTGATACATCCCCTTCTTTTCATATGCCTTCCCCAGACTAAGATAAACATCGTCATCCTCTGCATCATACCTCAGTGAAATCCTGTAGTATTCAATTTCCTTATCTATATCGTTCCTAAGACCGTAGACATATCCAAGGCCTGAGTAAGCGGTCGCCCTTTTGGGATTGATGGCTATCATTTTCTTATAGATTTTAACTGCATTTTCATACTGTTTTTCGTCCGTGTAATATTCCGCGAGAATATCCAAAACATCCATGTTCGGATGAGACGAGGCTACATACTCATATTCGCGAATGGCTTCTTTCTTTCTGCCAAGCTTGCCATATGTGTATGCAAGGTTATAATGAACCTGAGAATCTTTGATCCCATATTTGATCGCTTTTTCGTAGTACTCAGATGACTGTTTATATTTCTTAAGTTCACCGTAGGCAAAGCCTAGATTAGCATGAATCGATGCTTTTCTGGGTAATGATTTAAGAATTTTCTCATACACCCTGATGGCCTCACCGTAACGTTTATTCTTAAAGTCGATGTCTGCAAGTTTTGTTGTCGCTTCAAGATCACCTGGTTTTATTTTGAGTACAGTTTGGTATTCCCGCGAGGCATCCTGATCTTGATTTCTTTTTTCGTAGGCGGAAGCAAGATTATAGTGAACAACGGGATCCTTCGGATTCAGAGATATGGCCTTCTTATAATTCTCTATTTCTTCCTTCCACTGTACCTTGCCGCCATGTGCAAGGCCCAGGTTTGCGTAGGCCGAGGCATTCCGCGGTTGTTTTGCAATAATTTCCTTATACAATCTTATAGATTCATCATAGTTTCCCGCCCTAAGGTAGGCGCCCGCTAATGCAATCTTTACGTTTTCAGCTTCTCGTGCCTTTGTCAGAATAAGCTTGTATTGCTCAACGGCATCTCTTAAATCATTGGCCTTTTCATATGCCTCGCCGAGCCTGAA
>CAITLA010000065.1 GCA_903893135.1 uncultured Syntrophaceae bacterium
GGCGTGTAAGACTGCCATCGTTACAAATGGCGGATACAGCACAACGACCATCTGAGCAATATACAGGACCGCCAGAAGATGTACATGACTTTCGAAAATGCTGAAAATGCCATAAAAGCCAAATACAATGGGCAAGAGGAATCCGATGTACTTTCCGATCATCTTAATTTCTCCCGTCTTCCTGTTGAAATAACGAATCCCCAGATCATCCAGCGTCCAAAGAAAAGAAAGCAGCAATGAAGTTATCACGGCAATGATCGTGACACCCAGGAATCGTCCAGGATTAAATTGACCCGGGGGAAGGATCGCGGATGTGTTGAGCGCGGCACTCGTGTATATCTGCAATAGCGTGATAAGCTTAGTCGCCACCAGCATTGCCAGGCCGATACCCTGAAACGGACGGACCAACCAGTTTTTTAGGGTGGTGATTTTGTCATCTCCATCTTCCTTTACATGGATGAGATGCCAGTTCCTCTTGTTTGAAAGACGAGGAATGATCGAACAGATGTAAGGAAGCAGAAGAAGGGGAAGTGTTAAGACAAGAGAAAGACGAAAAAAGCGAAGGAATATCTTCCAAAAAGATTCTAACCCGGTGATGAAAGTAAATTCTGTGAAAAATGCAGAGATGAGTAAGGTCAGCAGAAGAACAACTATGGCCGGCCACATCAACTTGAAGCATTTAATCAGGATATTTTTATTCATTCCTTATGCAATCAATCTCTGGAGAGTAAGGCTTGATGTCGAGTACCGGCGTTCCTTCAAAGGCATCGAGGCCTCTCACGATGAGCCTATCGCCGTTAATGCCGAGAAGATCTATTACTGCAAGTCCAATCGGGTTCGGGCGGTTGGGCGAGCGGGTGGCAAATACTCCATGTTCCTTTCTTGAATGGGGCGGGATGGCGGTGAGCGTGTGACGGTCCGCCCTATCAAGCCAGTAAAGTATGATCAAATGCGGTCGCTGTGCGATATCTTTTACCCCATCGGCGTAATCTGGAAAGATTTCAATCTCACTTGTAGCGGTAGAAAGCCTTCCCTGGTGTGGTGCGTCGCCCTTCTTTTGGTAAGATGCGTGTATCATTCCGATGGGCACCAGTTCGAATTTTTTCGTGGTTTTCATATTCGTCCGTTCGCCTGCACAATAAGGACGTCCATGTTATGATTAAGCTTGACCTTACTCATTATGGCTATCGCCAGATTTTGCGCCGGTTTAACTCGTCCGGGCTTCAATCATAGGATTCAGCTTCCTTGTCAAAATCTCTCTTTTCCATATCATTTCTTATTTTCCCAAGGTTAGATTTTCCGTTGCGCGTTTCTTTACAGTTATTGCCGCCATTATTTTAACGTCTTCACTTCAAACGGCCATCCCACAATGCCCCCCTCAATGAATTGTACTCTGTCAAATCCGGCAGCATTCAGAATCCGTTGCGCCTCATAGCCGCGTAAACTGATCTTGCAAAAAGCCATGATATCTTTGTCTCTGGGCAGTTCAGCGGCCTTGCCTCTAAGTGCTCCCAGCGGAATGTGGAGAACATCGTAAGGCAACTGATTAGTTTGGAATTCATCGGGAGTTCGCACATCAAGCAAAAGGACATCGCCTTTTTCGATCCGCACTTTAGCTTCGAAAGCAGAAATACCCTTGGCAATACCGTCAAGTTTATTGGTTAACATGTGGGCACAAGTGGCCAGAGGATCAAGCGCCGTGCTGTAGGGCGGCGCATAACCAAAATCCACATCGGCAAGCTGGTCCAGGGTGCCTCCCATTAATATCATGCTTGCCGCCACATCCAGGCGCTTTGCACCATTGCCGGGCCCCGCCACCTGCACGCCAACGAGTTTTCGATCCCGTCTGGAGGCAATCATCTTTATTACCAGGGGTTTGTTCTCCCGCATATAGTGAGGCAAATCGGGACCTGCCAGAGTGAATGTCTCTATGTCCATATTCAATTCCCGGGACTGTTTTTCTGTCAGACCGGTTCGTCCAATCGTAAAATCAAAAGCCCGCACGATGGATGTGCAGGTGATGCCCTTGAAAGGCGTAGGAACGCCTGCGATATGGTTAGCGATGATCCTGCCGTGTTTGTTTGCCGTCGATCCCAGGGGCACATAAAGAAAAGCGCCAACTCTGCCATTCACATAACTGTTCACCGCGCAATCGCCGCCAGCGTAGATATCTTTATTGCTCGTCTGGCAATATTCGTTAATGACAACTCCACCCTTCTGCGCACACAGAAGCCCGACCTCCCTCGCCAGTTTATCATTGGGGCGTGTTCCCACCGCAACGACCACAATGTCCGCCTGGATGGTCTGTTTATCGGTTCTGACGGCAGTTGCCTTTTCCTTGCCTTCAATACCAGTTACACATTCCCCCAAAACAAGATTTACGCCCTTCTGACGCAAGTGTTTAGCGGCAAACGTGGCGACATCCCTATCCAGAACGCCTGGCATGATCTGATCGATCATTTCGACGACCGTCACACCGAGACCCTGTTGAACCAGAGCCTCCGCCATTTCGATACCGATAAATCCGGCCCCTACCAGGACAGCCTTCTTCAGACCCTGTGACGCAATCTCTTTTTTCAGGCTGACCACGTGATCGGGGTGCGCAATAAACCACACATTCTTAAGATCGAGTCCGGGGATGTTCGGACGGAAGGGAGACCCTCCGGTGGCCAGAACAAGCTTGTCATAGGCCATATCTTCTTCGGCGCCGGTTTCCAGGTTTTTTACGCGGACAGCCTTTTTCGCTGGATCGATTTTCAGCGCCTCCATTTGTGTCAACACCTTCACGCCTTTAACCTTCTCAAAAAAGGCGGGTGTTCTGGGAACACCAACAGGCGTCTTGATCAGTTCATCAACATCGGAAAACAAACCCTCCACATAATAGGGAAGACCGCAGGCGCCATAAGAAACGACTTTGCCCTTTTCAATTATGGTAATTTCCGCGTCAGGACGCAGACGCTTCAGCCTCGATGCAGTTTTTGGCCCACAGGCCACTCCGCCGATAATAAGTATCTTAAACGACATAATCTGATTTCTCCTTTAATCTATAGATCATCCCGATCAGTGCGCGCACCTGCCGCCCGAATGGCCTGCACAGGTATTTTCTTCCAAAAATTGCGGCAATTTGCCGTCTTGAATGAGATCAATATTCTGTTGGACGGTGCCCTCAGCACCGCGGTAAACCTTGATCCCCTGGGCTTGCAGCTTCATCAGGGCGCCCATGCCGATACCTGCAACAACCACGGCATCAACCTTAAATCCTCCCAGAGCTTTGAGAGGCTGACACATGCCATGGGCATGATGCAGATCGTTATTGTTGATTTCTTCCACGCTCATCTTTCCCGTATCCACAATGACAAAGCCGGGCGCAGACCCGAAATGTCCATAAACTCTGCTATCCAGTCCTTGCAATGTTTCAGTTGGAAAACAAACCTTCATACTATTATCTCCTCTTTATTTTTCATTAATACGAAAATTGACGTCATTTCCTTCCTCACCCCCTTTGCAAAAGGAGGCTGGAGGGATTTGCTCTGTAATGACGAGTGTTTTGCTTAAGACCTGCTGAATCCGCTCTTGCGCTGGCACTCTCCACCGAGCCTTCTTCGTCCTCGCTGCACTTCAGATCGGCATATGGTCGCATCCTTGCAAGCCTGGCATTCTGTGGGTCTGCCCGTACCAAAAGGCACATCCCACGTATGCTGACATTTCAGACATTTAAAAGTTCGCTTCTGGACCATTTTGATTTCACCTCCTTCAATGCGAAGGGCAAGACCTTTGACCAGCACCTGAGACACCTTGTGCCTTGCCGCTTGAATAATCCTTCCGAAAGTCTGCCGTGAGACTTTCATCTGTTCTGCCGCCTTATCATGGTAAAGCCCATCAAAATCGGCCAGCCGGATAGCCTCAAACTCATCCATGGATAAAACCACTTCATCAATGGCGGATACAGGCACTCCAACGGGCTTGAATATCTCGCAGCCCGGCTCTCCCGCCACTCTCCGGCAACATTTGGGTCTGGCCATTATTTTTTCTCCTTGACATTATTATAAGCATATGCTCATAACTTGTCAAGTAAAAAAGTGACCATTTGTGAGTAGTGTGTTATCCTGATAAAAAGAAGAAGGGGCTTTATGGAATATGCCGATCTATGAATATGAATGCGCCATATGCGGAAGAATTTCTGAATTCCTTGAGGGGATGACGCAGGAAAAATCCGCCAGGGGGTGCAGTTCCTGCGGGAGCGAAGATTTAACAAGAATCCTGTCAAAGGGTGTCCAATCTAGAATGGGTCAGTTAATGGGCTCTCAAGGAGGTAAGACCTGTTGCGGGAGAGAGGAGCGCTGCGACACAGCGCCGTGCGCGCAGGGAGCAGCATGTCACAAATGAAATTCCCCATCGCAAGGTTGTACAGAATGCGTACAATAGAAAATATATAGCAAGGTTACGCAGGAGTTAAAAAATGGAAGAAGAAAAAATAACAAAAGAAATGATGGAATTGCTTTTTGAAAAAACTAAGGGGCTTTTTTCAGAAAAAGTCATCGATTATGGAACGAACCCGAGGAATTACGGGGCGATTGAGAATCCTGAAGGATATGCAAAGATCACCGGACCATGCGGTGATACTGTGGAAATATTTCTACGGGTGAAAAAAGGTAAAATTGAAGACATTCGATACACCACCAATGGCTGCATGACATCCCATGCTGCGGTCTCTGCAGCTACCGTGATGGCGAAGGGAAAAGCCCCGAAGGACTGTATCAGAATTAACCAGAGTTCCATCCTGGACCATTTGGGAGGGATGCCGGAAGACGCCAAGCATTGTGCTCTCCTTGCCGCCACAACACTGCACAGAGCACTTAGAAATTTTGCCGTCGGGAAAAAATAAAGGATGCAATATAAAACGCTGATCAGTCTGGAGTGTATGGATGCCGGTTGCATAGGCATTCTCGTCGTCTTGACAGCCTACAAAATATAACGGCTCTTTCAATAGTAAAATTTCTTTGAGGAAGTGATGTAGCAGATGACCATGGCTGTACTGCAAAAATCCCTTGCCAATCATTTTGCTCGGTGGTGGGAATTCGAGCGGATGCCATGGCTCGACTGGGTACAGGTTGAAGTCACATCGCGGTGCAACGCGGCCTGCACCTACTGCCCGAGAACAGTATACCGATCCAACTGGCTCGACACAGACCTTTCACTTGACAAGTTCGAGAGAATGCTTCCCCTTTTCGCCACGGCAAGGATGATTCATCTACAGGGATGGGGTGAGCCATTTCTGCACACTGGCTTCTTCGAAATGGTCGCACGTCTGAAGAAGATCGGTTGCAAGATAAGTACGACAACAAACGGTATGTTGCTCAACCGCCGGGAGATCGGCAGGCTCGTCGAGAGCGGTATAGACCATATTGCGTTCTCTTTAGCAGGCATAGGCGAGAAGAACGACACTGTGCGCAAAAAGACAGAATACAGAACGATCCTTCAGGCCATTACCGACCTTGCTGCCGAGAAAAGGGCTCGTCGTGTCGATACGCCAACGGTCAACATTGCCTTCTTGCTCCTCCGCTCATATCTTCGAGACATCCACAGGATAATCCCGGCATTCAAGGACCACGGGATAGAGCAGGTGATCATCAGTACCCTTGACTTCGTTCCGAGTAAAGACCTGCGGGAGGAGATCCTTGCGCCGGCAGATGAAAACATGCACGACGAGTTGAAAACCCTGCTTGATGGACTGGTAAGGGAGGGTGACCGGGCAGGACTGAATATCTACTATCGACTGGTCTCGCCGGGAAAGAGAAGCCGCATCTGCACAGAAAACATCGAGAGAGCACTTTTTGTGTCTGCAGACGGCACCATCTCTCCATGCGCTTTCGCAAACATTTCTGCCTCAGGAATTTCCCACATGGCAGGTGAGCGTGAAAAAGTATATCAGCGTCTTACCTTCGGCAATGCCACGGACGAGTCGATTCTTGCCATCTGGCAAAGTGAGGGCTACGCTTCGTTCCGAACTTCCTTCGATTCGAAGCTCCATCCAATCTGCCAGGGATGTCCGAAGCTGTATGAGGTGTAATTTATTAAACAAGGCTCCATTTAACTATGATTCCTCGAGCACATATCGCACCTTCATTTTCAAATCCTTGCGGAGGGAGTTATAAACAGAACAATACTTATCATGAGACAAGGATACGGCACGATCGACCTTCTGGGCATTAAGGTTCTTCCCTCCTATATACAAGACGATCTCAATGGCCTTGAAATACTGCGGTGGTGTCGGGTTTCGCTCTCCCATGAGTTCCATCTTGAAACTTGTCAGTGGGACCCTCATCTTCTGCAAAAACATTACAATGTCGATCCCCATGCAACCGGCGAGGCTCAGAAGCAGGGCCTCTGTCGGTTTGCAACCCCATTGGGCATGGGCATCGAATTCTATCTCATATCCCTGTTGGGTCGTGCCCACAAAGATAAGATCCTTATCCCACGTCAGTGTCGTCTTTGTGATTGGTACGATTTTTTCCTTGTAGCCCGTGAGAGACTCTTCCAGTAAGTCTTTCTCTTCGCTTGGCATCTTTCTTTCTCCTTATTCGGCGAAACGATCAAAAGACCCTGCCGAACCAGTTCCGACCGACGGATGCATGATTTTCATTTTACATCCCGGGTCAATCCTTGATCCCGGCAATTTCTTTGGCCAGCTTCTTTTTATGATCGAGATTTCCCTGGCGTGAGATCATGATGCGTTGCGCCTGCGGTGAGCCTGCGCCATGCATGGATTCGGTCCGGTATCCCACTGCCGCCGTCCCCAGCGTGATATTTTCAATCAACCGCAAAACGCGGCAGCGATGTTCAGTCGGAACCGACGCAACCCCTTTGAAATATTTTTCCACTATCTTACCGATCTCAGGGTGGCGCAGATCCTGTTCGGAGGCCATCGTTACCATCAAGCCCCCCGCGATATCCTCCGCAAGTCTCGCGATTTCGTAGGGGAGACGCGTAACATTCTGTTTGCAGACATTAGCGAGCAGCAGATCAATCAGGTAGTTCCCGGATGAGGTCTGGTGCCCTTCCGCCGAACAGGCAATCCCGCAGGCGTAAAGGGTCTCATTGAGGTGCATCATTTCGATCAGTTTGTCCTTGATGTGGGATGCCTTGGCTGCACCGTTGTAATCGGCAGCCAGAGCCGCCGCGCCGATGAGCACGTCGCCGACACCGACCTTGCAGCCGCCATAACTCTGGCGGTGATACCCGGCAAACCTTTCCACCAGGGCGCCGCTGTATTCGTATTCGCCGCACATGAATACGTTTTCCCAGGGGACAAATAGATTGTCAAAGACCATCAGTGCCTCGTGGCCCCCGAATTGTTTATTACCCACGTCGATTTCACCGCCTTCGAGTTTCCGCGTGTCGCAGGACTGGCGGCCGTAGATGTACAATATACCCTCGGCGTCCGCAGGCGCCACGAAGGAAAGGGCATAATCGCTGTCCTCCTTCGTCATGGTCATCGTCGGCATTACAAGAATCCAGTGGGAATTGAGGGCCCCTGTCTGGTGGGCCTTCGCGCCCCGGACGACAATGCCGTCTTTTCTTTTATCGACCACGCGCGTGTAGAGGTCAGGATCGGCCTGCTTGCCGGGCGAGAGGCTGCGGTCGCCCTTAGGGTCCGTCATGGCGCCATCCACCGTGAGGTCTTCTTCCTGCATCATCAGCAGGAACTTGATGAATCGCTCATGGTATTTGGTGCCAAGTTTCTTATCCATCTCGAAGGCGACGCTGTCCACGGCATTGATGGCATCCATTCCAACGCAGCGCTGAAAACATGCCCCCGTTTTCTGCCCCATGAGCCTCTGCATCTTCACCTTCTTTATCAAATCTTCAGTGTTCCGGTGTATGTGACAGAAGCGGTTGATCTTTTTTCCTGTCAGGTGCGATGTCGCAGTCATCAGATCCTCATGCTGGGGATTCTGGGCCAGGGCGTATGTCATCTTTACCGAATTCATTGAGGGCCTGATGATCGGATGGTCGACGGGATTTTCCACCCGCTCACCCATCAAGTAGATTTTAAAATTCATTTTACGCAGGCTCTCTTCATATTGTTCAGGTGTTTTTAGTGCCATATCAGTTGCTCCTCATATAAGATTTGTTACTTATGATTCTCGACGTAAGGGTAGTAGCTCTGGACCACGTCCAGTCTTCCCAATTGTCCGCCGCCCAGCCAGATCTGGATAATCTTGCTGTCCCTGAGATATTTTTCCACGTGGTAATCGCGGGCATACCCGTATGAACCCATGAGTTCCATAGCCCTGTTACAGACAGTCTCGGTGACATCACAGGCGTACACCTTTGCTGCACTGGCGCGAGCCATCAGATAATCCTCACCGGGATTTCCGTATTTCTTTCGGTTGTTGAACATGGCTGCCACGGAGAGGTAAAAGGCGCGCGCTGATTCGATGCCGATCGCCATATCTGCGATCATGGCGGCCTGCAGGGAATGGTTGCGAACGGGCTTCCCTCCATAGAATCTATTCTTGGTATACTCTATAACAATCTCCAAAACGGCCTGGGCGTTTCCCAGCGTCATGGGAGCGCTCGTCAGTCGTCCCCAGCCAATGTTGGCCCTGAAAAGCTGCCAGTCAATGCCGGGTCCCCCGGCTCTATATTCTTTGGGTACCCTCACGTTATCGAAGTAGATGGCCGTATTCACGTCCGTCACCTTCATGCCCATTTTTTCTTCCGCTTTGCCAAAGGAAAGCCCGGGGGTATCTTTGGGGACATAGATGAGCGCCATAGCATCTTCCTTCTGGTTGGGATCGGTTGTGCAGACGACACAGTAGATGTCCGCAATGCTGGCGCCGCTGGGCCACATCTTTTCACCGTTAATCACCCATTCGTTCCCGTCCAGTTTGGCCCTGGTTCTAATGGTAAGGCCGTGTTCTGCCGCATCTTCGATATTGCAGCCCCCGGCCGGTTCGGTAATAGCCAGACAGCCGCAGCGCGGCGTGTCTCCACAGAACATGGGAATGAACTTATCCATGAGGACTTTGTTGCGCGCGCCCATCGCTCCCGCCAGACACCAGGGTATGATAAGCGAATGAAGGGATACGCCGCTGTCCCCTCGGGATAATTCTTCAGTGATGGCACAGACCGTGGTTGCGGACCGGATTCCCAGACCTCCATATTCGGGAGAAAACCCCCGCTTCTGGATACCTAGCTTAACCAGGTCCTCATAGACTTTCTCAAAGACGGAATAATCTTCGTCCAACTTGAGACGAACCGGCATCATTTCATTGTCAACATATTTCCGGATTACCGTCAGGAAAGCGAGATCTTCCTCGGATGTGATAAAATCTCCATACCGCTTCATACAGATTCCCTCCTCATGTAAAAAAATCTACTGCCCCGGCGGTTACTTATGCCTTGCAGAGACGCAATACTTCTACGATGACCTCCCGGGTGTAATCTTTCAATCCCCACAGCTTTGCCAGCGCCGCTGAGTTTTCCGCTATTCTGTCTATATCAGAGTCTGGTATGCCGGCCTCTTTCAAGGATGTGGGGCTGCCGATGGATGCAAACCAGTGTTTTAAACAATAGATCCCTTGAACAGCCGCATTCATGTCGTCGGCTTCAGTGATGCCAAAAATTTTTCTCCCCAGTCGCGCAAATTTTGCGGGGTTGTTCTTTACGGCATAGCCCATCCAGCCTGGGAGGATGACACTTAGCCCGGCGCCATGCGCGATATCGTAAAGAGCGCTCAGCGAATGTTCCATCATGTGCGCAGGATAACCGATTAATCCCATGCCTGCCGTTGTCAGTCCGTTGAAGGCCAGCGTCGCCGACCACATGATGTTGGCCCTGGCGTTGTAATTTTGAGGGTCTTTGAGGATAACCTCCGTACTTTCCATAACCGTTTTCATGATGCCTTCGACCAGCCTGTCCTGAAGCGGGCTTGCCGGTTCCCTGTTGTTGAAGTATCCTTCCAGCAAATGTGCGACGATGTCCACGGCGCCGAAGGCGCTGCAGTCTGCAGTCAATGAATATAGGACCGTCGGATCAAGGACAGATGCCCTGGGCTGGATAAAAGGAGAACTTATCGTGTATTTCTGAGCCCCCTCTTCCTTTGTAATTACTGCTGTGGGATTCATCTCCGAGGCGCTGGCGGAAACAGTGACCACCGTCAAGACGGGAAGGGCGCTCCGTATCTTTTTCCTGAAGGTGAAAAACTCCCAGATTTCGTCCCCCGGATCTGCCTTTACGCCCACGGCGATCGTCTTTGCCGTATCCATCACACTGCCTCCCCCCACGGCAAGAACAACATCGACGCCTTCGTTTCTGGCAAGCTCTATTCCTTTAAGGGCATAGGAGAGCACAGGATTCGATTTGACGCCGGGAAACTCCAGGATATGCAGGCCCGCCTCCTTTAGAGACGAGATCACCTGATCATAAATTCCGTGTTTCTTGATGCTTCCCTGACCGTAGACAAGCAGTGCTTTCGTACCGAAACGTCTGACCTCGTTGCCTATGCGGGCAATCGTTCCCTTCCCGAAGATGATTCTGGTGGGATTGTCGAATATGAAATTTTGCATCGCGTCACTCCTCTTGAAAAATAGATTCACCCGCGATATTTATGAAAGCGGGGTTCCTTTACCAATCCATGGCAACCTTAATGCGGGTCATTTGCGATGAGAACAAAGGAACACAAAAAGAAAAATGAAACGGTAAATGGATGTTGCAGCTTGAGACTGGCATGGTTACAAAGCGCAGGTTCTTTCAGACTTTTAACTGACCATAGAAAAAAGAATAATGCAAGTGCAATCTGCCGATGACGGTACGTGAACTAAATTCAATTCAAATATTGCACTCATTTCGGATAGTGGTCTTCTTTAGTCATCTGATTTATTTCAGATGATGAGCGGAAAACGAATGTGAAGGTCGACTCACACGGCACAATATTAATCCTTGACAGAGACTTTTGCAAGGAGTAAATGAAAATGAAATCCATTAACAATTAGGGGACTATTAATGAAGAAAAAACAAGGATCGCCGTTGTTACATGGGAGATTTAAGGGATACGGCTACCGGATGACCCAGGGCCGTGAGGCCATCATGAATGCTCTGGCAGGTGCGAAGGATCATCTGAGCGCGGAAGACATCTATATGAAAGTTCATCCCGCCTATCCAGCTATTGGTTTGACATCCGTTTACAGAACTCTGGAGGTTCTTGTAAGCACCGGTCTGGTCTATAAGTTTGATTTTGGCGACGGGCGGGCCCGATACGAGATATCAGAAGGTCCCCGGGGAGAGGGGCACCACCATCATCTGGTGTGCACGGGCTGTGGCCGTATCATTGACTATGCGGACTTTATTGATGAAGAATTGGCGCTCTTGAAAAAGACAGAAGCGGGGCTATCCAGGAAGTATAATTTCACAATCATTAACCATCTCATCCAATTTTACGGGTTCTGCCATAAGTGCAAGAATAGGAAAAATGATAAGTAGCCGTGCAGACAGGACCATGCAAGTTTCAGGATTGATGAACCATTTTTGGCTTGTCCTTTTTTCGGAGGATGCTCTCAGGCAAGCAGCAGGGCTGAAATTTATCAGCCACATGATAGATGACAGGCCATACTGGTATCTTTGGCATGCGGCGCACACCGGGGTATATGAACTCGATCTTCTCGGGGCGCAATCTATCAATGGCTACGACTGGCTGGCAGAATTTGTAATCAAGTATTACCCCCACAAAGACGAGCCGTGGCACGAGGGATTGTCCTTTCTGGAAAAGCGCTGCCGCGCAAGTGATGTCTTTCAAACCCCGCCCTCGGCCGGAGGCGGCTGTCCCTGCCACAGCCTTTCTCACAGACATGAACAAGATCGATTCGCCGATCTTGCAGAAAGCACAGGCGCGCCCTCCTACGCCTGCAGGGATAGCATACCCCCGGATTTTTTCTATGCCGGCCATCTCTACATCGCTTTCAAAGACACTGTAGGCAGCATTATACGACTTAAAACACAGACGAGCTGGCAGGTGGCAATTACGAAGAACCACAGCATCAGAAATGGAGATGGTCAAGCTTTGACGTTTTTTAAAAAAGGCACCGTCGACCGAAATTACCCCGGCTTCGCCATCAGTAATTTTATCTATCAGGGACTCGTAAAAAGTTGGTCTTCTTTTCATCAATACGAGGCCAATCGTGAACAGATTTGGAGGGGAGAAGGAGTAAGATTCTTAAACGACGGGAGGGACATCAAGACTGAGCCTTTCCGTAATATAAAGAGGATCATCGCCCAGACGGAATTGGTCTGCCGGGAGGAAGATGTTCTGGCCTTAGTGCCGGACGCTGATCTGGAAGGGATGCATTTGGAAAACTAAATAAGGAGGTTTGATCAATGGAAGAAGATGTTAAGAATGTTAAAAAAGAAAAGGGCTGGGGAGGCGGTATCCTGGTGGGACTCCTGGTCGGCATCGTTCTTTTCATGCTGACCTACCAATTGCTTCTTATGGCTAAATAGCAAAGGAGGTTGCTAAAATGGAAAAAGATTTTTCACGGCGTTCTTTTATCAAGGGGATGGCCGTAGGCACCATGGCGGGATATTTCGGCGCTGCGGGATTGTCATCCACCGTTTTCAAGAGCCAGCTTCTGCCAAAAGAAAAACTCAACCCCGTAGACATCGGCCAGGTTAAGAGTTTGAAGATCAAGGTCATCTCGGAGACAAGCTGGTATGACAACAATGTCTTTCTGAATGACGTCAAGAAGGCCGGAGGGCTTCTGGTGAATCAATACGAGATACCCTGGACCCGGGAAGGCGTGAAGGCCGGTTACCTGGGAGACAATCTGGGAGGTTTCTCCACCTATATCGAGGCGGAGCTCATGGATGGGAAGGTCATAAAGATCCTCCAGGATACGGGCTGGAATCCCCATTGGATGGACAAGAGATTCAAGGAAGAGGGAATAGCCGAAAAACTCGCCAGAAAGGAGATAGATTTCCAGGTGATCACCCATGAGCACATCGATCACTTTTTCGGTATCGAATCTACGACCCGGCATTACCCCGATATCCCCATGTATGTACCTAAGGGATTCTATCAGGATGGCTTTGATCTTTTGAAGGGGAAGAGCTTTCCTAAAGCAAATGTAAAGAACGACCATCCCCATAAAGGAAAAGTCACCGTTCTCGATTCCAAGCAGGTCAATGTCCTCTATCCGGGTATTGCCCTTATGACCTTCGACGTACCCATCATCCTTCGGGTCTTCGGCGAACAGGCCTTTGTCTTTAATGTGAAAGACAAGGGGATTGTCTTGGTGACCGGCTGCTGTCACCAGGGTATAATCAGCTACATGGAGGAAGTGAGAAAGAAAATACTTGGAGGTCAAAAGATATACGCCGTGCAGGGCGGTCTTCACATTTCGCCTTTCGAGGACTGGGACCCACAATACGACGATCTTATTATGGCCTTCAACAAGTATGGCGTACAGAAAATCGGGTGCAATCACTGTACCGGCTTTATCACAGCCGAAAAAATGATCAAAGCCGGCCTCCCTGTCGTCAAGGGTACTGCCCGTCACATGAGCAAGCGGGACATTTACCTGGGTAACGGGGACGAACTGGTCATCGCTTAATTATATCAGGGAGGTGATAAAATGAGTGCAAATGCTCTGGATACATTGTGGCTCGAGGAAAGATCGTTAACAAATCTGATTAAGCAACCTGCCATAAGAGGCATTCTCGATACGCTACTGGCCTTTGCCGTTTTCATGGGCCTCTGGTGGGTTTTCATGGATCCCCGTGGAGTCCTCCGCTGGTATACGCCCCAGTATGGTTATATGTACATTCGCTGGCTTCTCATCGTCGCCATCTGGCAGGCCTATATCTTCAACTTCTGGCCCTTCAAACTGACATGGATGGAAAAAACACACCCGCTTAAGAAGGGTCTAATCCTGATCGCGATCAATTTTGTGGTGACGGGTCTTCTCGTCTGGGTATTCTACTACAACATTTTCGGGAGACTGGCGATCCCGTACTTTAGCTGGCCGGAGCTGAAAAAGACGGGGCTTTCCGATTTCTTCTCCCGTGAATACTCATCTCTTGCCATTTTGATGATGGCGGCGATTGCTTCCTGGTTAAGCCCTATCTGGCCCGCGGCATTCGAGAACTACCCTTGGCACAATCTGAAACAACCGGCTAAAGGATTCACAGTCTTTGCCGTAACATTTCTTCTCACTACCTATGCGTATCTCATCTTCATGCATCCACACTACCGTGTTCTCTTCTACCCCTGGCAGGAGTATACGGCGGCTTTCCCCTGGTGGTACGATTCCTTCCATACGCTGAGCGGCAATTTCAACGTCGGCTGGATTATGTGCGCCACAGTGTCCGTGTGGCTGCTGGAGACGATCATGGAACGTTATCCCTTCCGGCTGGTCAAGTCCCAGCCATGGCGGGGGCTGACAGGGTTCGCCTTCATTCTGCTGCTGGCCTGGATACTCTTTTTCACCTTCACCTTCATGCAGGACATGGTCTGGGGACCCTCCGTTGAGGGGGCGAAACGCCTCATGGCCCCCGACTGGCGTTATCTCCACAACGGGGAACTCGCCGTTATCCTCCTTACGGTAGCATTGGCTCTTTATTTCTACTTTGACAACTGGCCACGAAAGTTCAGCACGGAGGTGAACCTGCTCATCCGTGTGGCCATTACCATCATCGGAGCATGGGGCATCCATTGGCTCTATTACAAGTACAGCCCCCAGCTCCTCGGCACGCAGGCGGGCTACTCCCATCCACAGCAATTTCCTATGGCGCCGGTAATCCTCTTCATCAACGTCATGTTGTACCATAACTGGTTCATGGACGGCTGGCCGGGTAAGCGCATAAAACAGGATTTGAAGGTTGCGTAAAAAGTGTTATTTTTCCCATATACATGACGTATTCCCCGGCCCCGCTTTTGACGCGGGGTTGGGGATATTCATTTCTATGTTGAAAGTCTTCTCCCTGTATGGGATATACGTTGTGACCAGGTTATCGAGGTAATGTTATGTCTTACAGAATTAGTCGTCGCGGTATGTTTACAAGAGAAATTCTGAAATTATTTTTCAATCTTGCTTCAACTAAAACACTTAACGAAGAAGAGCTGCACCGTGAAAGTCTCGAGCAGTATTTCAAGTCGCCGATTCATAGCTATCCACTCCTTCAAGAAATGCCCTGGGACCTTCTCGTTACCGAGGCAGAGATGCGCGGCATACCCATTGAAGGAAGGGACAAGAATGATATCGCCAGAGATCTTTTTCTAAAAGATAATAATTCAATAACTTAGAATAGTAACACGGTCTGCCAATTTGGCGTCCAAGTCAGATTAATAAGGAGAATTTATGTTTCACGCAGATGCATGCGATTATTGCGGCGAGTGTCTCAATCTTTGCCACTACCTGGATTTCGACCGGGAAAGCGGGGGTAGGGAATTTAAGAAACTTGTGCAGGGTGAAAAGGTTGCCTGGCTGAAGGACTGCGTGACATGTATCGCCTGTAATGAATACTGCCCAAAGGGTGCCCGTCCTTTCGATTTGATCCTGAAGCGGCTGGAAGAAGAGGGAGATTTCACGGAGAAAGCCCTGCGGGATCAGATGGCCGAGAGATTCAAACCGGAAGGCGAACCGAGGCCGGTGGAGTCCAAAGACCGGGTGATGTCCATCTGCGTTATGCAGGGTAACATGCCCTGGGCCATCCAGGGACAGCTCTTCGAGACGATGCCACTGCTCAAAGGTAAACACTATTTCTGCAATGTCCTCTTCGCCCACATGGGAGACGAGTCGGTCATGTTGAATCGTCTGCAGGCCATGGTGGACAACCTGGCCAAATCCGGGGCAAAGGAGATCGTCTTCGTGCACGACGACTGCTACGCCGCCCTTAAAGGTATTGCACCGGAATGCGGCATCAATGTCCCCTTCCGGCCAGTCCACGTATTTGAGTATCTCAGGGACTATCTGAAAGAAAACAAGAGCAAAGTCAGGAAACTTAACATGAAGGTTGCCTACCAGCGTCCCTGCGCCTCCCGGTATACGCCTGAGAAGGATTACCTGGTGGACGAAATCTTCGACGCCATCGGAGTGGAGCGGGTAAAACGACAGTACGACGGTATCAATGCCGTATGCTGCGGCGTGGAGGTGGCGGGCCCGGGGTTGAAGCTCTTCCCGAGAGGAAAGAACTTCGAGCCTTTTCAGGAGAAGAACATCAAGGACGCGAAGGATCACGGCGCCGAGGCGATGGTCTATCTTTGCCCCATGTGTTTCGCTACACTCAACAAGAAGGTGCGCGACGCGGGAATGAAAAATTATATGATCACTGATATCTGCCGGCTTGCCCTGGGTGAGAAACTGCCGGAAGAAAAACCGCTGTAATCAAAATGTAAAAAAGACACTGGATCGTTCTTAAAGGTATGTATGAAAAAAATAACCGGGTCTAACATTACGAATCCACAGAGCCGTCAGATCGAAAAAAAATATCTCCGTCTGTTTGAAAAGCTGAGCAAATCAGAGCAGGAGAAATCAGTCATTCTCGATGCCATGACCGAACTCGTCTTGTATCTCGACACGGATTTGAAAGTTATCTGGGCTAATAAGGCCATGCAGGATGCATTTAATCTGGCACACGGCCAATTGAACGGGAAGCACTGCTATTAAGCGCTTCATAATGGAAATCAAGGTCATCAATTTTATAAAAGAAGGACGCACGACAAAAGAAATAGCAAGGCTGTTGAATGCGTCAGCAAGGACAGTCGAAGTGCACCGTGATCATATTAGAAGAAAGTTGAACCTGAACAAGAGGAAGGCAAATCTGAGATCTTATCTTTTGTCTTTGTAGTTTTAGCTACTCCCGATTTTGTTGACTACTTATAAAAAGTACGTATACTGTGCGTAGTTTTTCAGTATTGATATTTCAATGAATAAAGGATGCTATTTTTTGACGTTCCATGAGCATATGGGACGCGTAGACAGTTTCTTCTGGGAAACGACTAGTGGAAATGTGCTGAGAGAAGTATCTTAAAAAAGATTTCTTAAAAAAGGAGGATAAATCAATGACAAAAGAGGAAAAAATCGAGGAAATCCGTCAGCGTGCCCGCAAGAATTTTTCTTTAGGGTATAATTGTGCGGAATGCGTCACCGAAGCGGTTCTCAGTCTGGTGGATACGGGACTGCCTCCGGCAGTCAAAAAAGTCGCAACTGGGTTTGGCGGCGGCATAGGGCTTTTCGGAGACACCTGCGGCGCCCTGGCAGGGGCGGTAATGGCCGTGAGCGCCGTCCACGGCAGGGATTCACTCCCTGAAGGAGCGGATCAAAAGGACGTGGCGATGAAGTCGAAGGCCCAGTTCTACGGCAAGCCCGGTGTTTACAGGATATTCAATCTGGTGCCCAACCGCTTCAAGGCGAAATATGGAAAGACCCTGTGCAGGGAATTGACCGTGCCGTGGCAGAGCACCTGGCTGTGCAAAGAACATGCGCTGTACTGTCGTGAGATTATCACCGAGGTGGCCGGGATTGCGGCGGACCTTGTCCTGTCCGATAAAGATGAACTGGCAGCAAAGCCCTTCGGTGAAAACGTGGAAAACCTCAAGGATTGATGTACCCCAGATAGAAATGAACATTCATGATGCGATTGAAATGATAACCGGGGAGGTTATTCAATGAGTCAAAAACTGGTTATTGTAGGAGGAGGCGCGGCAGGCCCGTCTACGGCTGCCGAGGCCAAAAGACGGAACCCTTCTCTTGAAGTGACGATGATTGAGAAGGGTGACTTCGTATCTTATGCGGCCTGACCGATGCCTTATTACATCGGTGATGTAATCAAAGAGTCAAAGAAGCTCGTTATCCGCACGCCGGAAGATTTCAAGAAGACGGGCATCGACGTAAAGATCAAGACGCGCGTGGATGGTATCGATCCAAAAAAAGGTTCTCTTTCTTTATCCGACGGCACGCTTCTTCCTTACGATGTCCTGGTCATGGCGACAGGGGCCGAAGCGATCCGCCTGGATATTACGGGCGGAGACCTGGAAGGCGTCTACGTCTTGAGGAATCTAACCGATGCCTTGAAGATGAAAGCCTACCTGAACGAAAAAGGCTGCAAGAAGGCAGTTCTGATCGGGGCAGGCTATATCGGCATGGAGATGTGCGAGGCCCTGAGAAACCTGGGAATCGAAGTGAAGGTCATGGACATCCTGCCCCGGCCGGCCATTCGATGGGACTCAGAATTCACGAAGATGATAGTGGAAGAGCTGGCCAAGACCCAGGTGGAGTTCCGTCCGGAGACGAAACCTCAGGCCATCGAAAAGGGAAAGGATTACCGCTTGAAACTGCAAACCAGCGGCGGCGAACTGGATGCCGATCTCGTGCTGATGGGGGTGGGCACAAAGCGGAGCGCCGTGCTTGCCGAATCCATGGGACTTGCATTAGGGGAAAGCGGCGCCATCAAGGTGGATTTCCGGCAAAAGACATCCCGGGAAGGGGTCTATGCGGTGGGAGACTGCTGTGAGGTCTTCCACAAGGTCGCCGGAAGATGGGTCTATTTTCCTCTCGGCGATGTCGCCAACAAGCAGGGCCGTGTAGCCGGTCAGAATATCGGCGGTTATCCGGCGGAATTTCCGGGCATCGTGGGCGCCCAGGCCTTCAAGGTCTTCAACTTGGAGGTGGCCGCCACGGGACTGACGGAAGAGGAAGCCGCAAAATACGGGTTCCAGCCTGTGAGTGCCATGATCTGGGGTCTTCCCGTAGGCCGTCCCATGGCTAAGGGGGAAAAGCTGGGCGTAAAACTTGTAGGAGACAAGACGACGGGGAAACTTCTCGGCGGCCAGTGCATCGGTGAGAAAGGAGCCGTTCAGAGGGTCAGCAGCCTTTCTGTCGCCCTGTGGGCGGGACTCTCCGTGGATGAGGTCGGCTACCTTGATCTCCCATACGCTCCGCCCTTCGGAGGCGCCTGGGACGCCATCCATATCGCGGCCCAGTCTCTCAAGGGCAAGATGTAAATCGGGTAAGCATTGAAAGAATTTTTCCGAGCGTATTAGGCTCGATACTAATGAGAGGGATCGAAGTTGGCATTAGAGAACGATCCGGGATTGGAGACAATAGCCGTCAAGATCGGACGTGAGGCGCGGAGAAGCTACAGGGGTCTGGGCGGCACATTCGCGAGTTTTGTGTATTGCTGTCTTGACAAAAAAATCGTGCCGGGTTTTCACGAAAAAGGTCTCATTGCTGAAGCTAAACTGAAGGAAGGAGACCTGCTGCTTGTATTATCCGGAAAGATGACCGAGACCGAATTGATGGAATTCATGGACATTGCCTTAGAGAATATCGGGGCATTTACCAGCTTAGAGGCCGAGGCAAAATATATAATAGACGTCAAGTCTAAAGAATAAACTAATTCGGAGGATATTATGGCATTAAAAACTTCAAAGGAGTATCTGGAGAGCGTAAAGAAGCTTGCGCCCCGTGTCTATTGCGGGGGGAAATGGGTGAAGGGTCTGCTCAACAATAAAATTACGCGTTCCATGGTCATGGCGAACGCGGCGATTTACGAGCTCGCTGAAGACCCGAAAAACACGGAAATCATGGTCGGTACCTCCCACCTCACGGGAGAGCCCATCAACCGCAACCTTAACGTAGCACGCAACATCCACGACCTTGATATGCGGCAGGAGATGGCCCTCTTGACGAGCCAGACAGTGGGGACCTGCAACTACCGCTGCGTAGGTTGCGATGCCCTCAACAGCCTTGCCTCCACGACGTGGGAGATGGACCGGGATCTGAAAACGAAATATAATGAAAGATTCAACAAGTGGCTTGCATTTGCACAGGCCAACGACCTGGCAGTATCCGGGGCAATAACAGATGCAAAAGGAGATAGGAAAAAGAGGCCTTCCCAGCAGGACGAGCCCGATACATTCGTTCACCTCGTCGAAAAACGGGAGGACGGGATCGTAGTCCGGGGGATCAAGGTGAGCCAGAGCGGCGCCATAGGGTCGCATGAAACTCTCGTTCTTCCAGGCGGCGCCTTGAGAGAAGGCGAAGAAGCCTTCGCCCTGGCCTTCGCCGTTCAGAACGGTGCACCGGGGCTTACTTACATCTGCCAGTACAATGCCTACTCGGCAGAGCGGGAATTTTGTGAAGAGGAAGCCGAGATTGGAAATCCCGTCTTCGGACAGAGGGAAACTTCGACGATGGTTTTTGACAACGTCTTCATTCCCTGGGAGCGGGTTTTCCTCTGCGGCGAGACGAAGTTCTGCGGGAAAATGGTCACCCGGTTCGCCAAGGCCCACCGCATGAACTGCGGCGGGGCCTGCAAGGTGGGATTCGCCGACCTGATTATCGGAGGCACCGTGCTTGCCGCCGAATACACCGGTGTGGACAAAGTCCCTCACATCCAGGAGAAGATCATTGATATGGTCCGCCTGAGCGAGACCTCCCACGCCTGCGCCATCGCGGCGGCCATGCGGGGAAGGGAAGAACCCAAGGGATCTGGCGTCTTTCTGCCGGATGATCTCTTCGGCAACGCCGCCAAGCTGAACATCGCCCACGGATTCTGGGAAATCATCAAGAACGCCGGAGATATCGGCGGCGGCTTGGTGGTGACCATGCCGAGGTTGAAGGATCTGGAAGACCCGGAGGTCGGTCCCATGCTGAAAAAGGCTTTCGCGGCTGCAGCCCCGGCGGACAAGCGCCTCAAGGTCGCCAAGTTCCTGCAGCACTGGGCAGCTGGTCTGCATGGCACGGGTACCTGGCACGGCGCTGGCGCTCCCCAGACACAGCGGTTCATGATCTCTGTGCTTACGGACTTTGAAGCCAAGAAGAAGATGGCTAAAAAGATCATGGGCATGAAGGAAGAATAATCAAGGAGAGCAAACGAAGAAGAAAGAGGCGAGGCGACAACCTTGCCTCTTTCTTATCTTGTCGGACTGAAATGCGGGATGTTTGTGTCAGGATGAATAAGCTACTAAGGGCTGAACTACTTCCTTGCACTTTTTCTGTTTCAGCCCCGTGCATGCGACATTATTTTAGTTTGACGGAGATATGAATGAAACCCGCCATTGTTATCGTCGACATGCTTAAGGACTCATTGGAAGCTGAACCGGGCTTTCCGATTACCCCTCTTGCCTGTGACATATGCCCGAATATCAACCGTCTCACGGAATTCGCCCGGGGCAGGTCCATGCCGGTGATTTTTTCCATGGACAGTTTTTTGAAAGGCGACTTCATCTTCGGCGGAAAGATGAAAGAGCGTTCCATTCGCGGGACAAGGGACGCGGAGGTAACGGAGCTGCTGATTCAAGCTCCGACGGATATTTACAGCCCCAAGCGCAGGTTCAGCGCCTTCTACAAAACGGACATGGATCAGATTCTCAGACTGCACGGAGTGGACACGGTTGTGATCTGCGGCATAAGCACCCACTGGTGCGTCCTCATTACCGCCCTTGACGCCCTGTCTAATGACTTCCAGGCTTATATCCTCGAAGACTGCTGCGCCGCCTTCACCAGGGAAATTCATGAAACGACATTGAACCTATACCGCAACAACCCGCTTTATCCCCTTTTCAAAATTATGACGTCGGTTGAGTTTATGAAGAAAGTGCATACATAATCTTTCATCTGAACAGGGAATTTGAAAACCGGAATTATAAAGGAGGAAATACCATGAGCACACCCACAATGCTGGAGAAGGCGTTTCACGTCATCATGAAACGTATGGTAGAAACCGGGCAGGCGCCCTATTACACGGAACTTGCCGCTGAACTCGGGCTTCCCGTTGAGGAAGGCCGGAAGGTCACGCACGATCTGTTCTCCTCGGGAATCCCCGCGTGGCTGTATCCCCGCACCGACCACATCGTCTCCTTCGCTCCCTTCAACAACCTTCCGACCCAATATCGAATCACCATCGACGGTCAGCAGAAATGGTTCGGCCAGTGAGCATTCGAATCGCTGGCGGTCTGCTGGCTATTCCCTGGCAAGGCAGTGACGGTGGATTTCCCCTGTCTGGACTGCGGTGAACCTCTCAGTGTGGTCATCCGGGACGGGACGGTTCTGAACGACGAAGCCTCAGGGTACACGGCCTATGTAGCCGTACCCTTCTGGAAATGGTTTGAAGACCCGGGTTATGCTTGAAGCACCATGAATCTCTTCCGGTCGGAAGAGCACGCCCGCAACTGGAAGTCCTTTGTCCAAGGCACCGACGATGGCATCCTGTCCTTGGCCGATCTGCGCAAACTATTCTCCGGGCCTTTCTTCAGGCGGCGGATGGATAAGGACTATTTGTCACACATGCATGAATATGCCCGCGAGATGGTCCAGGGCATGAAAGAAATTGGCAAGACCGGTCCGTTCTGGAAAAAGCCAAAGTAATGCGGCCTTGCGCCGTGACAGGAAGTGACTTTTGCAACCCCGCCCGCCGCAGTGAGCGGGGTTTTGTTTCTTTCACCTACAACTCCTCAACATTTGACAGTCGTCTTAATTGAAGATTACGAATAGAAAGAGGGTAACGACGCGGCTATGGGGAGCACGGCCTTATTGCGCTTCCCTACCAGCAGCATGTTATGTGCCGAGTATTTATTTCGCCTCATCAACCATCTTGATGGTTATTTCCTCAACCTCTTTAGCAACCTGCGCCAAGGCTGCATCCTGAGATAGGGCCGAAAGTATTTGCGTCGGTTTAATAAGGCCGATCATCGTCTTGCCCTTCTCCGTAAACACCGAGATACGACACGGCAGCGCCAAATTGAGGCGCATGTCATTTGCCAGAACTTTTGCAGCATGCCCCGGATTGCAGATTTCAAAAATCTTGCACTGCTCTTCAAATGTAATGCCCTTACTGCGCAGCGTACTCCCCAAGTCATGAACATGCAGCACTCCGAAACCATTACGTTTGACTGCTGTTTCAAGGTCTGCCGATGCTTGATCGAATGATTTGCCGGTTTCGACTATGTAATACATGCAACACCTCCATTAACTGTATTCGCCACATAACATTTAATATACTTGGTTGGTTTTTTCCGATATTCGCTACTTTCATACGCTGTTTAAGTAAAAATGAAAAGAGAAAAGTGCCTAAAAATCAAACGAAATGAACTTTTGCTACTTGGCATTTGGTCTTTATTACCACGAAATACCAACTTGGCAATTTATAGGAAATTTGTCCAACAGCCATCAGAATTCCTATAGCGGTGAATTATCACCGTCATAATTATTATGAAAAACATGGTCAATGATTATCGCTTGTAATTGTGTATTTTAATCGATGTTGATGATCTGTGAATTACAGGAAGAACCAGGGATATTTTCCCTTAAGGGATAATCGAACTGCCGATACCTTGCATATTTCACGCGGCATTCAGTAAATCCGCCTTTTGCGACAGGATAATACCGTGATTACTAAACCTGATATCGGTACCCACTGCGGTCTGTAGCCAAATTGTCTTGACATATAAGAATACGTTCAAATATACTCCCCAGACTCAAAAGGCGGCTCTTAACAATCATGCTGATCAATTAGATAATATGCCTATAGGAACCCGCGCAATCAATTCTGAAATTACATCTTTCCAGTCCGGGAGAGAGGCATTGAGGGATTTTTTATGTCAATAAAAGATAAAAAAACAAAATTACGCCATGCTTGTATTCTTGTCGTTATAGCCGTGAGCTCGATCTCTTTCTTTATTTCAGGTTGCAATAGAGAGCAGAAAAGCAACAATCCAACCCCACCCACCGTGCAAGTTGCAGACGTCGTCCAGAAAGATGTCCCCATGTATTCTGAATGGATCGGCACTACTGACGGCATGGTAAATGCCGTGATCCGTGCCCAGGTTCAGGGCTACCTCATCAAGCAGAACTATCATGAAGGCGATTTCGTCAGGAAGGGGCAGATCCTCTTCGAGATTGATCAGCGCACTTTTCAGGCTGCCCTTGATCAGGTTAAAGGGCAACTGGGCGAGCAGAAGGCGCGGTGGTCTACGGCCAAAGCAAATCTGACCAGAATTATACCGCTCGCGGAACAAAATGCCGTCAGCAAAAAAGACCTGGATGATGCTACAGGGCAAGAACAGGCAGCTCATGCCGCAGTGATTTCTGCAGAGGCAGTGGTTGAGAAAGCCAGGCTGGACATTGACTTCACAAAGATCGTTTCCCCTATTGGCGGCATCGCCGGCATCGCCAAGACACAGATCGGGAACCTTGTCGGCCCTGGAGTGATAGAGGAACTGACAACGGTCTCCACAGTGGACCCTATCAAGGTCTATATTTCCGTTGGCGAGCAGGAATATCTCATAGCTACGGGCAAAGGCCGGAACGGTTTTAAAGACAACCCTCTGGAGATGATCCTCTCCGATGGAAGTGTTTATCCTCATAAGGGGAAGTTCACCCTTGCCGACCGCCAGGTGGACGTGAAGACAGGAACCATCAGGGTGGCAGCCATCTTCAAGAATCCCGGTAATAATCTGCGCCCCGGGCAATTTGCCAAGATTCGCGCCAGGATCAAGATCAAAAACGCACTGCTGGTACCCCAGCGGGCGGTCATGGAGCTTCAGGGCAGTTATCGGATTGCAGTGGTGGATGCGAATAACAAAGTGGAGATACGGCCCGTCAAGGTGGCTGAACGTGTTGATGACATGTGGGTAATTGATGAAGGGCTGAAGGCCGGAGAACGGGTCGTGGCGGAAGGCGTCCAGAAGGTCAGGGAGGGCATAATCGTAAATCCAATTCCCTATGGATCCGTACCCCAGTCAGCGACCGATCAGGCGAAAAAGGCCGAGGCAACGCCGCCGGCTCAACCCCAGGCGGAGAAGAGGTAGACCGGCGTGGCGAAGTTTTTTATTAACCGTCCTATCGTTGCCATGGTCATATCGATCATGTTTGTCATTCTCGGAACCGTCGCGCTCGTGCAATTGCCCGTCTCGCAATTTCCTGAAATAGTCCCGCCGGAGATCCAGATCAACACCATGTATGTAGGCGCCGACGCGTTGACGGTGGAGCAGTCTGTTGCCACCCCCATCGAGCAGCAGCTGAGCGGTGTGGACAACATGAATTACATGTTCTCCCTGAACTCCAACATCGGCATAATGAGGCTCATCATATCCTTTGACGTCTCGACCAATCCGAATACAGACCAGGTTCTCACTCAGATACGGCAGAATCAGGCCGAGCCGATGCTTCCGATGGACGTGCGCAATTACGGAGTCACGGTCCAGAAATCCAGGTTTGCACCGTTGATGATGTTCTCCCTGTATTCACCGAATGAAACACACGATGCCGCTTTTCTTGCAAATTACGCATACATCAATCTCAGCGACCAGTTGCTCCGCGTCCCAGGCATCGCCATGGTTTCGATCTTCGGGGCAGGCCAGTACTCCATACGCATCTGGGTCAAACCCGATACCCTGGCAAAACTCAGCATCACAGTCCCTCAGATCATCGATGCCATCCAGAAGCAGAATACGGTAAATCCGGCCGGGCAGATCGGCGCTGAGCCTTCGCCTCCCGGGCAGGAATTTACTTATGCGGTCCGCGCCCAGGGACGCCTCATCTCCGAGCAGGAATTCGGCGAGATCATTATCCGGGCAAACCCGGACGGATCTATTGTCCGCCTGAAAGACGTAGCCCGCATTGATCTTGGGACGCAGGTTTATAACATCAGGGGCAGGCTGAACGGCAAGCCTGCCGCCAATATCGCCCTATACCAGTTGCCCGGGACGAATGCGATAGCGGCTGCCAAAGGCGCCAGAAAGGTAATGGAGGAGGCCAGGGATCGCTTTCCCGCCGATTTGGACTATGCGCTCGGTCTCGACACGACAAGGGCAATCACCGAAGGAATAAATGAGATTGTCAAGACGCTCTTCATCGCCATAATCCTCGTCATCATCGTCGTTTTCATATTTCTGCAGGGCTGGAGGCCGACCCTCATTCCAACAGTTGCAGTTCCGGTCTCCCTCGTAGGCACATTTGCCTTCTTCCCCTTTCTCGGCTTCTCAATTAATACCCTGTCCATCTTCGGCCTGGTTCTCGCCATAGGACTGGTTGTGGATAACGCCATCATCGTGGTGGAGGCAGTGGAACGGCACATGGATGAAGGGATGGCTCCGAAAGAGGCGGCGCTCAAGACAATGGAAGAAGTATCAGGGCCGATGATAGCCATCGCGCTGGTCCTGTCCGCTGTTTTCATCCCCACAGTGTTTATACCGGGGATTACGGGCCGGCTCTACCAGCAGTTTGCTGCGACAATCGCCATCTCGGTTCTCATCTCGACATTCAATGCGCTGTCCTTAAGCCCGGCCTTGTGCGCACTCTTGCTCAAGCCGAAGTCGGATTCGCAGGGACCGCTGGGAAAATTCTACAGCCTCTTCAACCGCGCCTTTGGCCGTGCCACCAACGGCTATGTCTCCTTATCGGGCACACTCATCCGAAAGAGCGTCCTCAGCCTTGTATTCCTTGCCGGGATCACGGTCGTTTCCGGCGGTATAAGCAAGGCGATTCCCGCAGGCTTCCTGCCGGAAGAAGATCAGGGATACATGTTCATTAATCTGGCCCTGCCCGATGCAGCCTCTCTGCAGCGTACCGACGCGGCATGCAAAAAGATTGAGGAGATCCTTGCAAACACGCCCGGAGTGAAATACTACACGACTGTCGTCGGCGTGAGCCTGCTGAGCATCGTGCAGAACACCTACAGCGGGTTCTTTTTTGTGAATCTGAAAGAGTGGAAATACCGGGAAAAGCCTGAGGAGCAGTACGAGGCAATCATGGCCCATCTCAATCGGGAACTTGGCAAATTGCCGGAAGGGGTTGCCTTTGCCTTTTCACCCCCGGCCATCCCGGGGATCGGCACCGCAGGCGGTGTAACTCTTGTTCTTGAAGACAGGGCCGGCAAGGATATACCCTACCTAGCTGAGAACGTGAATAAATTTCTCGAGGCTGCGCGCCAGAGGCCGGAGCTGGAGCGCGTGACGACGACCTTCCTGCCCGGTGTTCCTCAGATATTCATCAATGTGGACAGGGACAAAGTGCTCAAGCAGGGCGTCGATTTGAGACAGGTGTACCAGACTCTTCAGACCTTCATGGGGGGATACTTCGTAAATTACTTCAACCGATTCGGCCGCCAGTGGCAAGTGTATGTCCAGGCGGAGGGAGAATATCGCAACAAGGCCGAAAAGGTAGGGCAGTTCTTCGTACAAAACGAAAGAGGGGATCCCGTGCCGCTCTCGGCGGTAACGACTATTGAATCGCGCACCGGGCCCGAATTTACGATGAGGTATAACCTTTATCGCTCGGCACAGATCAACGCTACGGCCAATCCCGGTTATAGCTCCGCTCAGGCGATGAAGGCCCTCGAAGAAGTCTTTGCCCAGACAATGCCGAGCGAAATGGGCCTCGATTATATGGGCATGAGCTTCCAGGAAAAGAAGGCGCAGGAAGGAATACCGACATACGTCATCTTCGGGTTTTCGCTCTTGTGCGTCTTTCTAATCCTTGCGGCGCTGTATGAAAGCTGGTCGCTGCCTGTCAGCGTTCTTCTGAGCACGCCCGTAGCTGTTTTCGGCGCGTTCGTGGCGATATGGCTTCGCGGCCAGGTGAACAATATCTATGCCCAGATCGCCCTCATTGTGCTTATCGGTCTCACTGCCAAGAATGCCATCCTTATCGTTGAGTTCGCGAAAGCGAAATATGAAGAGGGGATGTCCATTACAGACGCCGCCCTCGAGGGCGCCCGGCTGAGGCTCAGGCCGATTCTTATGACATCCTTCGCGTTCCTGTTCGGCGTATTGCCCCTTGCCGTATCCACGGGAGCGGGCGCTACTGCACGGCAGATCATGGGAACCGCCGTCATGGGAGGGACACTGGCTGCATCGCTGATCGCCGTCTTTCTCATTCCCGTGACATTCTATGTTGTCATGGTTCTCTCCCACAGGAAGAAAAAAGATGACCGGCGGGAGAGCGAGGAAAAAAACGATGCGTAACATCATCATCTGCTCACTTCTGGCAATTGTCCTTTCCGGCTGCATGATGGGCCCGGACTACCGGAGACCGGCTGTGGAGACGCCTGCATCCTGGCGCTTTGAAGAAAAAGAGGCAAGAGAGATCGGCAATGCCGCATGGTGGGAGCAATTCAACGATCCCGTCCTGAACTCACTGATTCAAACGGCATTGAAGGAGAATAAGGATGTCATGATTGCCACGGCGCGCGTGGAAGAATTTGTAGGCCGATATGGCATTACTCGCGCCGCCATCTTCCCCCAGGCAGGCGCAGGAGCAGCTGTGGGCAGAAGCAGGGCCACGGACAACGGCCAAACTCCCCTCACAGACGCCACTATAAACCCTGCGGACAACTATTCCGCCACCCTGTATGCGGGCTGGGAAATTGACCTGTGGGGCAAGCTAAGGAGGGCGAAAGAGGCATCCCGTGCCGATCTCCTGAGTCAGGAAGAGGCACGAAGGGGCGTTATCCTTATTCTTGTAACCTCTGTGGCAGGCTCCTACGTGAACCTTCGCGACCTTGACAAACAGCTCGAGATTGCCAAGCGCACCGCACAGAGTCGTAAGGAGTCTCATGATCTTTTCCAGTTGCGCTTCCGGGGCGGCGTCATCTCCGAACTCGAACTGAGCCAGGTTAAATCAATGTATGAGCAGGCCCTCGCAATCATCCCGTTTCTCGAAAAGGCCGTTGCCCAGCAGGAAAACGCCCTCTCCGTCCTCCTCGGACGAAATCCCGGTCCTATTCCCCGGGGAAAGCGAATCGATGACCTTGTCCTTCCCGCCGTACCGGCGGGCCTGCCTTCAGAGCTCCTGGCCAAACGTCCGGACATACGTCAGGCGGAACAGACCCTGATTGCGGCCAATGCGAGAATCGGCGTGGCGCGGTCACTCTACTTTCCGACTATTTCTCTCACCGGCACGTATGGATTTGCGAGCAATGACCTCTCAACACTCTTCCAGGGTCCATCCAGAGCGTGGAGCTGGAACGTTCCTCTGAATGTGCCGATCTTCACAGCAGGAGCCATTGGTGGACAGGTCGAAGCAGCCGAGGCGATACAGCGGCAGGCCCTCATTCAGTATCAGCAATCCATCCAGAGGGCCTTTCGTGAAGTCGAAGACGCCCTTATTGACCAGAGGAGATCACGGGAAGAACTTGATATCCAGACGCGGCAGGTTGAATCTTTGCGCACCTACACTCGCTTCGCGCGTCTGAGATTTGAAAACGGCTACACGAGCTACATCGAGGTGCTCGACGCTGAGCGCAGCCTTTTCGACGCGGAACTTGCACGGGCTCGGACGGCAGGGGTTCTCTTCCAGGCTCTCGTGAACCTCTACAAGGCAATAGGCGGCGGCTGGGTCATAGAGGCGGATAGTAGGATTGCCTCGGACCAAGACAAGAAACCAACCTCTGATTTCAACAGAGAAACCGGCGCCATACACTGAAAAGAGTATGGAGCGTTTCAATTCTCTGAAACCCATCAGAAGCTTATGGCAGGGTTCCTATGAGAAAGGGTCGGTGAAGTTCACAGGGGATACCCATTATCAGCCAGGAATTGCGGGCGTCCAGTTCCTCGTTGATGCGCGCTTTGGCAGTTTTAACGGTTCCGTCGTCACAGCATACTTCGATTAAATAAGGCAGTTCTTCAATCACATCGGGCGGGGCACCGCCTATTTCCTCGCGATAAAAAGCAGAGGCTTCTTCTTCAGTATCGGCGGCAATGACTATCTTGTGAATTCTGTATGCCTGCATGTCGAATATAAATATCCCTTCCTTCTTTGTAGCACCATTCACCGGTAATGCACAAACATTATCAAGCAAAAATTCTAACGATGATGAAAATTGTTAACATCTACGAGGCCTCGCGGCATAATTCGTGCGCGAATGTATGATTGCCGGATGAATTCAACAACGACCAAGCTTTGTGGTCGCGTTATTCGCCATCCGGTGGAGTCATTTTAGTTATTTCTTTTCATACGGCAATTCTTGTATAAAATTACGAAGACGCTTTTCTGCAAGTTTTGCCTTTTCCGGACTGGTGAATAGATCAATTAGAAAATCATCGATGCCTTGAAAAAATGCCTCTTTTAGAGCTGGAACAGAGACCAAGACTAACTCTTTTGATATAGTTGGGGCGTAACGCACTTCTGGCAGTGCTTTGTCCATATAACCCACCATTCGGCAAATTCCTTTTCTGCTCAAATTGGATATTACGCCGTATGAATGAAGCATCGCACAACGTGCTCCGTAAAGATCAAGTCCTGTTAACTGTTCTTGGCACGGGAAGTTTATATAACGTTCTGCCCAATCAACAAAATCATCTCTTGTTACGTCTTCTTGCTCAGCGGGCATGTTCAAATATGCCATCGAGTCTATACCAGAAAGAATCAGGATGACTGCCGCAGAAAGACAATTATTCTCGATGCTGACTTGTATCCCTTTTTTGATTCCACCGTAAATTGCATTTATGATGGGATCCCTTAAGATGTCTTTCATATCATTTCTTGCTTAAGTAAAGACTTGACCCTATTTATATATCATAACGTGAGAGCAGATCTTGATATTCATAATATCTTCGACTCAACAAATAATTAACAAGATGTTTGACCACTTCTCTAATCTTAGGATCAGAGCTTTGAAAAGC
This sequence comes from uncultured Syntrophaceae bacterium, assembly GCA_903893135.1. Lineage (GTDB taxonomy): Bacteria > Desulfobacterota > Syntrophia > Syntrophales > UBA2185 > Fen-1135. The sequence continues at coordinate 30,623 of CAITLA010000065.1, forward strand.
CTTTGTCAATATCGTTCTTGTGTAATCACGCCATCCTAAAATACTCCAACCCTCTCTATCATGACGCGCAATCAATTCCAAACATTGGATAGCTTCTTTTGGCATCTTGTCAACAAGTACAGCAAGTCTTTCCATGATGAGATTATCTGACTGGGTCTTTCCGGATATCTCTAATGCCCTCATCATTTGATTGATAGCCCATTTATCATCGAATTTTTCAGAATAGAACCACCAACTAAAAGATCCCATTTCCTCACTATGCTTACCAGGTTCCTTTTCCGCTTCACCGTGCCTTGTTTCCCAGAGATTTCTTAATCGTAATAGAACTTCAGGTGGCACTTTTCCCACAGTATTTTTAAGACTCCGCCCTATGAACTCTATAGCGTGGCCCCTAACTGTTGCAGGAGCTTCATTCCAAAAACGGTTGAAAAGACCTTCAGGTTCATCCATCTCAAGTTTTCCTCGCCAGTAGAACGTCATTAAATGCTCAGCGAGTCTTTGATCAGGATCAGCAAGCCGTTTTTCACCTTCCCTGATTTCTCCGAGATGCTCAACGGCGTTTTTGTACTGGTTTCCTAAGATATCAAAGACATTATTATAAGGCGCGCAAAAGTATAAATAGGCTTCCCATGCTGCATCTTTATATGCCCGATCATGCGGGTCGGTAGGGAATATTTCGGTAATATGATTTTTCGACCATACTGGATCAAGAAGCACTAACCATGGGAACCAACGGCCATAGACCGAACGGATGGCCAGCGACGAGTCCTTTGAGGTGTCAAGATGCTCTTCAAGGACTTCACGAACTTCTGACATTGCTTCAAGACCGCGGTTTAAATTTATCTCTTTGTCCGGCAACCGTTGTAAATGCCGACGAATCCATAAGGCATACAGAATAACTGCATTCATTGCTTCGCCTCGAACAGAGTTAATAGCTAGTGTGGCAGGATCCATACTCTTGGATTTTTTGTAGCCATCTTCTGTCTCAGGCGACGGATCAGGATCTTTCGATAAAATATAGAGAATTTTCCAAACTTCTTTACGTTTATTTATTCTGATTTGTCCAATGCCCTTTTGAACGCCCATCTCAAGCAGATTGGCAATATGCCTCCGTGTCCAGCCCCAGTCAGGGTCTATATCACGAATCGAGATATCCCGATCTGGAATTTCACGAGGTTGCTTCACCACCCAAATACATAGCTTCAAAATAGCTGACCACTTGACCTTTTTTTTCTGTTTCAAAGATTCCTCAAGTCCTGAAATACAAGCACGTACATATGTGGGGTCAAGACCAATGAATTTGTCAGCTTCGGTCGAGAAACGAACTGGATCTTTTGCAATGACAGAAGACAACATACGACCAAAGCCTTCAGGAGATGATGTCATTGATTCACCTGACGGTTGCCATGACCCTAAGAAATCTATAATCAGGTCGACGGACATCTTTTCTATCTCGTCGGAACTCTTGGGACTCCTTGGACCGACCCATGTACCACTACTGTACCGGGCAAAATCTGTATGTGCCGGTTCGCCATATATTCGGATTAATAATTCGTAGCGTTCTTTCCATTTACCCGAAAGATGTTCCTTAAACCACACAAGATGATCCCTTTGCCATGTCTCACGATAGTCGACAAGTTCTTCTTTAGAAGGGCGATTACCTGACGTTTTTTCTCTAAATTCTGCATAATCAGTCAAATCAGGCCCTTCATCTATCCAGTTAAAAATGACATTCTCCTGTTCTTCACTAAGCTTACCAAAGTGCTTGCCGAGAAGGAGTGCATACTCATGGGTCATGCTAATGTCATCGAACAGTTCTCTGTCCATCATTTGGGCAGTCAAAATTTTATGTGAAGTATCTGGGAACAAGCGCAGAATGTGAAGCGCGATACGGTGGAAAATTTTCCACGGCCGTTTTTCAAAAAGAAGTATAATTTCTGGAATCTTTGTTACATCAGTACGAGCAATAGTTTCTGCCGCATCCCGAACAGCCGGAACCAAGACATCCTTGATGCTGTAAGTATGATTTTGAGGGTTATCTTCAATCGCGGGACGCCAGATATAGGAATAATCTTCATACACTACTTCATTACGCCGTTGGGATAGATGCACAGCTGATTCAAGAATGTCACAAAGAAGGATTAATGCCCTCATGCCAGCAGCTTCGACAAGAACTGGAATATGGTTTTTCACTATTTGCTCGTATACCCATTTTTCAAATCGAGCTATCGGTTGAGGAGGAAGGAGGTAGAGATTATTCTTTTCATGTTCAATTTCTCGTTTTGGATCCGGAAGAACTTCCAAGAGTATAGTCGCAAGTTCGAGCGCTTCGTCAATTTGACCTCCTTTGGCAAGATGTGCCACCAGAGAGCCAAGTTTTTCTGGCAAAAGAAGATGATAGCGGGAGAGAGCCCATTTTTTGATCTTTTTAATCAAGCGGGCAGCAATTGGTGGGGGCATTTGAAGTGTTGCATCAGCAAGATCCTCATAAACACGGACATTATCGGTATCTGCCATTTCAAAAATGATTTTACAAACTAGATCAGGTTTTAAGGATGCGATTCTTGCTAAATATCGTGACTCCGGCCATACTAGAAATTGGATATACTCTCCTTCTCTTTTTAGGGGTGGTGGATCACTAAACATCTTAGCTTCCCATAAATGTTCTAGCCAATCGGCTGATTTCAAATTATTAAAGAAATACTCGTAATTTGCATAAATCTTGAATGTCTTTAATGCTTTTTGTACAAGCTCTTTCTTAGGTGTTGGCATCACCTTCACCCGCCCTGATTATAGATTTGATCAAATTTAAGTCGGCATAAGTATGAGGTTGCAATCGATCTAGGAAAAATCTTTCCATAGTATGCAACCAAGATTCGAATTCCACAATATTTGTTAGTTTATCGTGATGGCACACACGAAGAAAATAGTCTCTAATAAAACCCCATTCATCAACACGGAGTTCTTCAATGGGTGAGGGTAAAGAAAGACCTGTTGGATCGAGGGTTCGTATTAACTTTGCTACTCTAGTCTTAAACTTCGGCCTACTCTCTTTAAACCATTCAAAGAACTTACTGTACGCTTTTAAGAATTTTTTTAAACGAACTTCATCCAGTTCGCTACAATCGTCAATCTTTTTTACACCTTTTATAAGCCTATTCCACTCTTTCCCAAGGTTATCGACTTTATTGCTCATCTTCTCTGAGCTATAAGGGTCCTTCAGTTCCACATCCATATATGAAGGAGCTTTAGCCATGAGCTCACGCATATTATGGGCTGATAGAGAAAATCTATCTGGATTAGTTTCATCTTTCAACACCATTAAGGCACCAAGATACATATCAGCTAATAGTGAATTCTTACTTAACAAGGCATCGTATAATGCTTTTTGTTGACCATCAAGCTGTGGTGGCTCAGCAATTGGAGGTTCTGGACCTCTAACCTTTTCTAACAAACTACTTTGAGGATTCGATTTGTCGTGTTTTTTCACGCATCACCACAAAATTAATTTTTAAGTCTAATGACGACTTGGCAGCATCTTGAATAATAATTGTCAAATGGTCAAGGAATTTATAGAAATATAGTTAGATTACCAAAATTGAAAATGCCATCTGCCAATGTTGACAAACGGTATGTGAGAAGAAGTGAAGATCAGGCTGAGATGAAGGGGATGCAGTGAGTATGGAGAAATCTTGAGAATAACAGGTTGACGGAAAGGCGGAAAAATACTATACGTTTCGATAACTGTATAAACATCTAAATATATTTGCCCGGGGGTAATGTCATGTCCGGAAAATCAGGTAATGCAAAGTCAACGAAAGATGTAGAGCGTGTTGTTGCCGCCTTCAAGGCCCTATCCAACGAAACGCGCTTGGGCATCTTTGAAAAGATTCGTCTTGGACGGGCAAAGGCATCACTGAATCAGGAAATACGTCCATCCGTCTGCAATGTGGCCAGCAATTTTGATATTTCCCTGTCCACGATCTCCCATCACATCAAGGAGCTCCGTAACGCCGACCTTGTCCGCTGCGAACGGCAGGGCCAGACGATCCTTTGACAGCCTGTGGAAGAAACCATCAGGATGATGGTGGATTATCTAACTGGCCATCGTAAATAACCAATATATTCAAGTCATTATCATAATCATAAAAATATCTTAAATAATCCCTTGACAAACGGAATACTATCACTATTATATATTTCGACAGTCATACAAATATACAAAAGCAATAATTTAACTCCGTTGCTATTTCTCAAGCATGGAAGGGGGGAGGAAAGGAGAAGTGTCATGTCAATTAATCAAGCGGCATCAAAAAATTTCGGCAATCTGTGTTGTAGGGCCTGGACCCATCAAGGGAATCCTGCTCGAAAAAAGAAAATCGGCATTATGCTGGTTACAATCGGCCTGATCTGGTTTGGGGCAAGGATGGGACTGCTCGAATTCTCATGGCTGCAAGCGGTTTACTTCTGGCCCGCAGTATTGATTCTTCTGGGCGCTTGGATGGTCTATAAAGGGTCCATGCGGGGAATATCAAGGACAAGTGACAACAAAACCAAGGAGGTATGAAATGAAAGCAATGTTTAGCAAGATGATGGAAGGATGCATGAAGGGGATGTCCGAGGAGGACAAGAAAAAAATGATGGCCTGCTGCGGCGAGAAGATGGCTGCGATGTTCTCATCTACGGGAATGAAGGACATGACCGAAGAGGGAAAGAAGGAGATGCGGGAGAAGATGATGGCCTGCTGCGGGAGCAAGATGGAGATGATGTCGGCCTGTTTTAAGAAGGCAGGTTCAACATCCGATCAGGCGTGTTGCGCGGAAAAGGCGTAAGAGCAGGATATGCGTTTTTCAAGGGACCGGTTATGGCGACCGGTCCTTTTGGAAGGAAAAGCAAGGAAGTTTCGAACAAGAATGCGAGCGCTGATCTTTAAAAATCGGCCTGAGTGGCGGATTTGTTGGCTGCACCTACTTGTCAACACCTGCCTCTGACATAAAGAATAACGATCACCATTTGAAAGAGAGTTATATTACCGTTTGGCCTTCAAGTCTTCTATCTCACTGGCTTGAATTTGCAGAAGCTTATGGGCCTTCTCCAATTCAATCTCTTTGCTTTTGCGCTCGGTGATGTCAAAAAGGACACATAGAATAACGGTTTGTCCGTCGAAGGTTACGGGCATGGGCGTGGCAACCACGGTGATGACCGCTCCATCCTCGCGGCGGATATTCACTTCCAATGGACGGACAGCAACCTCCGTTTCGGTCATCATCCGATTTGACTTATCAATTTCATCATAGAGTTCCGGAGGGACAAATTTGAGCAAGTGACTGCCGATGATTCCATCCGTTGAAGTCAATTTGAACAACATCAAGAAGGCCGGATTGACATAGACGATTTTACCCTTGATATAAACCAATATGGCAACAGGCAACTTTTCGATCATGAGTCGATGCTGTTCTTCACTATCTCGCAGCAAATCTTTTGCCGCCAGCTGTGCGTTGATCAGAAACTGGGTGGAGATCCCATAGACCAACAGGGAGATGGTGATCATGAGTCGGCTCACCATTCGACCCTCTGTAATAATATCAATAGCCCAATAGATCAGAATAATGGCGATGGAAATAAATATAAGTCCATTTTTTTCTATAAATACTCTAGTCTCCTTCCAACGAGTCATTTCATTTCCTCCAGGATAGATAATGCCTTTCCACTTTTCCCCCATACCATTCCCAAGCTGAAGGCTACAAATTCATCAATAGAGGCAGCATCAGCAATAAAGATAGATAGCTAGGCAGTCCAAATTACAAACATTAACGTTTGTACTCTTGCATAGTTTATAAAGTAACTCAATCAAAGAGTACAGGAAGTATGCAAGAGCCGGATCGACCTTATTTCTTTTATCCCGGATGATTAAGCAACTGGCAGGATTTATTGTTTTAAGGGGGCTATTAAGTTGTGGCTAATGTTTTTTTATCTTGAGGGTCGACATCAATAAACTCTATTCCACAATCATAGGCTTTATAATCGTTAACAGAAAATTCCTCAGCCCAAACTACCTTACCTTTAACGATAATGAAATTAGCCTCACCCTGAAGAGACAATTTAAGTCTCAGGAGGGCACCAATGTTAATTTTTTCACGGAGCACAAGACATATCCCTCCGGCACTTACATTCTTAGATTGGTTTTCTTCTTCCCTGAGAGGAGAAACTTTTAATACCTCATATTTGACCTTTACGGTGAGTGGAAGGCGCGGGAATTTCCTTTTTTCCAGTATAGTCATAATAAATCGCTCCTGGAACCAGACCGACGATAAGACACTGCTTTTTCAAGATTTGATTATATGAAGGAAGAGCTTGCGTGTCAATGCAATAATTACCGACAATTACCAATTGAAAGGATGGCTATATATCAAAATTACCAGACGCTCTGTTACAGGAAGGATGTCTTCGATACCGCCAATGTTGACAAAGGGTATGTAACAAGAAGTGAAGATCAGGCTTTGATGAAGAGGATGCAGTGTTAGATAGGACGCGTGGTATTGGTTTTGGTCACCCTCTGTTTTTGCCGCGCCGGCGGCGGTCTCTCCATCCACCGCTTGATGCGGTCGGCGTCTGCGAAGCGCGTCAGCTTGCCTTGAGCATCGAGCAGCACAATCAGCACGGGGCGCTGGGCCACCTGGGCTTGCATTACCAAGCATCGTCCTGCCTCATCGATGAAGCCTGTCTTGGAGAGGCCGATCTGCCAGCGAGGGCTCCGGACAAGGCGATTGCTGTTGCGGAACTTCAGTATGCGGTAGCCTGAATGGATCGTGGTATCTTCGCGGGTAGTGAATTCCCGGACAAGAGGATATTGGTAGGCTGCATCCACCATCCGCGCCAGTTCCCGAGCGGTGGACACGTTGCCGCTGGAAAGGCCGACTGGGTCCTCGAAGCGCGTCTCCGTTAGTCCCAGTAACTGGGCCTTGGCGTTCATGGCAGCAACAAAAGCGTCGATACCACCGGGGTAGGTCCGCCCGAGAGTGTGAGCACAGCGGTTCTCAGATGCCATTAAAGCCAGGAGCAGCGCATCTCCGCGCGTTATGAGGGTTCCCACCCGCAGGCGGGAGCGGGTGTGGCGAAGAGTATCCACGTCTTCGGGTTCAATGGTGATCAATTCCTGGAGGTCCAATTGAGCATCCAGCGTCACCATGGCTGTCATGAGCTTGGTGATGGAGGCGATGGGCAATACTGCCGTCGCTCGTTTCTGAACGAAGAGCTCGCCTGTCTGCTGGTCCTCCACCCATGCGCAGGCTGAACGGATAACGAGCTTCTGGGGATCACGGACGACTTTAACGCGCTTTTTCTTTTTATGCGCAGTTTGGGATTTCGACGACTTTGACGATTTTGAGGCTCCTGCGGCCCACTGGACCGACAGCAACCCCACACTCAGAATGATGACCAGGATCGCTATGCCATATCTACGCGCCATTCTCTCTCCGTGACTTCAAGATGTCGAAGGTGCTTTTTTTCGCACATCACCTTCGTTTGCTGCCATAGAATATAAGAGACAGCGTTTGACAAAATTTTTTTGGCAAGTTCACTGTAAAGAAAAAGTGACCCGTATGTCAAGAAAAATAAGCACGAGGTCGTTGCTGATTATCATTTGCAACTTTGCATTTGCGTCTTCGTTATAAGAAACGGCATTTCAGAAAGCGCTCCTTCAATTCTGCGCACTTGATTTTATGAGGAAGGATTATTATATTTGTATCGGAGGCCAAATATATGTTGACCATTACACCGGAAGCAAGGACATATGCACTCGATAAGGGTGGCACGTTATTTTTAGAATATATTACCTTGACGGGCGGCTGCTGCGTACCCTTCCAGCCGGAACCAACCGTCAGGCTTGGCAAGCCCCGTAATCATGATCGATACAGACAGAAAACCATAGACGGTTTGACAATCTTTGTCCCTCATGAACTGCCGGATGAAGAATTGGTTATCGCGATGGCTTCCGTCCTGGGGTTCAAGAAATTGGTAATTGAAGGCTGGCGCCATTTTTGATGGCGAATGGGTGATGTGTCAATTATTTTTTATGGATTAATGTGCATCGATCCTGCCTGCACTTCCGATATCAAATATTAGAAGCAACAAATAACAGTTAAGGGGAGGAGTTCCCCCTTTTCCTGCCGGGATCAAGACTTGATGTTACACTGCAAGGCGGGTAATTATTAGATTCCCGCAAATCACTTTGTTCTCACTGGAATGATCGACTGAACCCTGTTTCTGGCTCTGCTTTTCCTGGTCTCCGGTTTCCCGGCCTCCGAGCACTTCTCAAACAGCAGCAGAGGGACGGCCGCAATGGCAATGCCGACCAGGAACCATAAGATGTTCAACAATATTTTCTTTTTGTTGATCATTTCGTTTTCTCAGTTCTTCCGTGTATCAGGTCAATAACAGTGATTTCCGGGGGTGATAAAAAACGTATCGGCGGCCCCCACGTGCCTGTTCCCCTGTTTACGTATAAATGCGCATCATTCGGCAGGCTGAAGTATCCGGTGATGAACGGATAAAAGCGCCGCACAACAAAGTTGAAAGGAAAAATCTGGCCATTGTGGGTGTGCCCGGAAAGCTGGAGATCAAAATACCCGACATTATTTTTTTCTATGACCGGCCGGTGCTTGAGAAGCACCGTGAAGTGCTGACGGGAAAGTCCTGACAGCAATTTCGTTTCAGTAGTTTCTTTGGCAAGACCGTAAGCATCTACTGTGGGATCGTCGACACCGGCGATATTGATCACTCCCGCCACATTGATGCCTTCTTCCCTGAGAACTGTAAATCCCGCGGCCCGCGTGAAATCCATGGCCTGGTCCAGACCTGCGTAGAATTCATGATTGCCCGTGATGGCGAATTTGCCGTACCGCGGATGCACGTTCCGCAGAAACGTCGCGTGCTCCGCGAGGTTGTCTATCTGTCCGTCCACAAGGTCTCCCGTCGATACGAGGATGTCCGGTTCCGCTTTTTTTATTTCTTCGACGATGTGCTTCAGGCGTTCGCCTCTTACGATGATTCCGATATGGACATCGGATATCTGCACGATCCTTATCCTTCCTGCCGCCTCAGGGATTTTGGGAGATGCTATTGTTATTTTTTCTGTCCTTATATTCTTTGCCTCAAAATAGCCGTACACATTGATGGCCGATGAAATTATGAGAGGCAACAGAAACGCGTATAAAGGTGAAAGGACCAGACGAGAGAAATCCCTGTGGGGAATAAGGGCGCCTGCACGGATGAGGAGATGGTAGAGGTCAAGAAGGAGGGAAGAGACGAAAAATAAGAACACCACGCCCATCCATATATATCCCGTGTACGACATGATGCAGGCCAGGGTTTCGTAGCCATACCGCTCGCACAACCGCACGATGAAGGGGGCGAGGATCATGAACACAAGGAGAATAATCAGGACTGCACAGGCGGCGGCGCCTGGATGAAATGCCCCTTTGATCTTCGCGAAAAGATAAAGGTGCACCCCGCCGTAGATGAGAAAAAAGGTGAGTAGGAAAAGGCTCATTGACATCTCGACAGATAAAACACGATTTACCGTCCACTCTTTCTAATATTGCCGCGAGTTGGCCTTGCTCAAGGCGGCTTGTCTCCCGGCATGAACTTTAGCTGACAGCGTTTTTCTGCCGAGGTCAGAGGATTCTTAGGGCTTGCTATTGGCAAATCAACTAATAGCAAACGAAGCTTCATTATAAGAAGCTTTATATTGAAAATAATCAATAATTAAAATATATTTGTCAAGAAGAATGTCTTTTTAGAAGATAATACAAATTTACTTTTTGGAGGAATTGAAAATGGATTGGGGAATGCAGAACCGTATGTCACAGCTTATCCAGGCTGATGGCCATTGTTTTTTTCTTCCCATAGACCACGGCTATTTCCAGGGCCCGACGTCATGCCTGGAAAAGCCCGGAGAAACCATAGCACCTCTCCTTCCCTATTGCGATGCCATCTTTGTAACCAGGGGTGTATTGCGGGCGGCAGTGGATCCCGCAGGGAGTAAACCGATCATCCTCAGGGTATCCGGAGGCACCAGCGTGGTTGGCAAGGACCTGGCAAATGAAAGCATTACCACATCCATAGAGGAGATTATCCGCCTCAATGCGGCTGCTGTGGGAATTTCCATCTTTGTAGGGAGCGACTACGAACGCGAGTCCTTGACTAACCTCTCGGGGCTTGTCAACGAATGTGAGAATTTCGGTATCCCCGTAATGGCTGTCACGGCGGTCGGCAAAGAATTGGAAAAGCGGGATGCCAGGTATCTGGGACTCAGCTCTCGCATCGCTGCGGAGCTCGGAGCTCGGGTAGTCAAAACCTACTGGTGTAAAGACTTCGACAAGGTCGTATGCGGCTGCCCCGTCCCGGTAGTTATGGCGGGCGGCCCGAAATGTGAAACGGAGCTCGAAGTCATGGAGTTTGTATATGACGGCATGCAGAACGGGGCGATCGGCATCAATCTCGGAAGAAACGTATGGCAGAATCCCCACCCGGTAGCCATGATAAGGGCTTTGCGGTCCATCATTCATGAGAACTATACGGCCAAGGAAGCGTGGGATTTGTTCAACAGTCTCAAAAAATGAGTGACGAACGGCAATAATCTGATCAGGTCACAAAACTATGCGCGTGGCAATGTACTACAATAACAGGGACGTGAGGCTGGAAGAGATGCCGAGGCCCAAAATCGGCCCCGGCGAGATTCTGGTAAAGGTCATAGCGAGCGGCATATGCGGAAGCGACGTTATGGAATGGTATCGTATTCGCAAGGCGCCTCTGGTCTTGGGCCATGAGATCGCGGGAGAGATCGCTGAGATAGGAGAAGGGGTAGGGCGTTATAAAATCGGTGACAGGGTTTTTGTCTCCCACCATATTCCGTGCAATACCTGTCATTACTGCCTGATGGGGTATCACACAGCCTGTGAGACATTGCATACGACAAACTATGACCCCGGCGGTTTTGCCGAATATATCAGAGTACCCGAACTCAATGTGGATCGAGGCGTGTTTATCCTGCCGGAGGAGCTTTCGTTTGAAGACGGAGTCTTTATCGAACCCCTGGCCTGTGTTGTCCGCGGGCAGCGGGTGGCAAATCTTCAGGCAAGCCAATCCGTACTAATTCTGGGAAGCGGCATCTCCGGCCTTCTCCATCTTCTTTTGGCCAGAACCCTCGGGGCGGGACGCATCATAGCGACGGACATGAGCGAATACCGGCTGCAGATGGCAAGGGCATTCGGGGCGGACGCAGTTCTTCAGGCCGCAGAAGATATACCTGAGAGTGTCCGGCGGATTAATAAGGGCAGGCTTGCCGATCTTGTTATTGTCTGTACGGGGGCGCCGGCTGCCTTCCATCAGGCCCTGAAAGCTGTGGATCGCGGCGGAACGATCCTCTGCTTTGCCACAACGGAACCGGATGTGGAACTATCCATCCCTCTCAATGAGTTCTGGCGCAATGAAATAAAGTTGATGCCATCATATGGAAACAGCCCCCTGGATGCGACCGTTGCGACAGAGCTCATCAGATCGGGACGCGTGCCCGTAGGGAAGATGATTACACATAGACTGCCTCTGGATAAGGCCGGTTACGGGTTCCGGCTTGTTGCTGAAGGAGGAGAATCCCTTAAGGTGATAATTGAACCGCAAAGATCGGCTTGAGGCCACCCTCTAATATATGCCCGCCTGGCATCCCGCTGCAAGAGTACTGCCCAATTCACGACACTTTGCAAGGTCGTCGTCGGTTAACTTGCCCTTGGAGATCACAGGCTCATAAACCATTTTAAACTTGTAACCGAGGGCGATGCGCTCGACGGCTCTTAAGGCACCCGTACCGTCATTGCCGGCGCTGATGAATACTACATAGGGCTTCCTGAAGACATTGTCTCCGGCGGGGTAATAAGTTCGGTCAAAAAAATCCTTGACCATGCCTGACATATAGCCAAAGTTCTCCGGTGTGCCGATCGCTAACCCGGCTGATCCCAAGAGGTCATCGAGGGTGGCATCCTCTGCCCTCTTCAGAACCACTTCCGTATTTTCAATAATCCGGGCTCCATCCGCGACAGCCTGAGCCATCTTTTCCGTGTTTCCTGTCTGCGAATGATATACTATTAATATCCTAGCCATGGAATTTTCTGAGCTCCTTTGCGACCATTTAATAGTAAAGGCGATTCACCACATGGAACATATTCTAGAAATTTTTATCTACTATACTTGACAATATATGGTATTTAACTAAAATACTAACAAGAAAATAGCAATATCAATAATCCTGATATGGAGGAAAGAACATGCCAACGTATGAGTATCTCTGCGAAGCCTGCAGGAAAAAGTTTTCATTGATACAGAGTTTCAGAGAACATGAGAAGGCCAAAGCTGCATGTCCGAAATGCGCAAGCAAGAAGGTAAGACAGCTTATCTCCACATTCACGGCCAAGACCAGCAGGAAAAGTTGACGCATTATTAACTCACGCTCTCTGAAGCCGAACTAAAGGCAACAGTGCGCCTTCTATACTATCCGGCCCCTTTCGTGAAATATGATGCCATTCGTAAATGGCCATGTAATCATAGATCTGGAGAGGAGATCGTCATGATAAAAATAACTATTTCAGTATTAGTCGCTGCATTCTTCATCTTGTCGGGAAGTATTGAAAGTAATGCCTTCAGATGCGGCGACGGGTATATCAGTGTCGGAGACTCTAAGACCAAAGTACTCCTTGAATGCGGCAAACCGACATCAAAGGAAAAGGTACGCGCAAAAAAAGGCCGGCACTACAGGACGGACGAAAGGGAGAAAGACAAGAGCGATAAGACCAAACGTACTTACTTGAAGGAAAAAAAGAAACCCGGTGAAAAGTGGTACTATAACTGCGGGGAAAACGATTTCATCTACATTCTTACTTTCGAGGGAAGCATTCTCAAAAGCGAAGATACAGGGAGCTACGGCAAGGGCAAGTCGGATTGCAAAGGCCGATAGGCGACCGTATAGAGATAACGGAGGTTACACTTATGGATGCAATGGAAGCAATTCTTTCAAGAAGAAGTATTCGTAAATACACAAAAGAGGCGGTGCCGGACAGTATAGTGAAAGAAATATTAGAAGCAGCTATGAGCGCGCCTTCTGCAGGCAATGAACAGCCCTGGCATTTCGTTATTATCAATGATCGAAAAATCCTCGATGAAATTCCCAAGGTCCATCCATATTCTCAGTCCGTAAAGACGGCCTCCGTGGCAATTCTGGTTTGCGGAGACCTGAAATTAGAAGTGCATAAGGATTTCTGGGTGCAGGATTGTTCGGCAGCAACAGAAAATATCCTGATTGCCGTTCAGGCAAAAGGATTAGGCGCGGTCTGGCTCGGTATCCATCCGATAACAGAACGCGTTAAAGGCATGCAGAAGCTCCTAAAACTACCCGATCATGTGATACCGCTCGCAGTCATTCCTGTCGGGTATCCCGATGAGCATAAACCTCTGGCTAATCGATTTAACACCGCAAGGATTCATTTCAATAGTTGGTGATAACTGACGACTGTCGTGCAAGGTTCCCCTGCCCGAGCTTGCCCCGGCATAGGCGGTGCAGTGCATGTCTCTGTATGCCTTTCGCGGAATTGCCATGGCCCGGAGCGGCGGATTTCTGATGCGATAACTTATTTGTCCAGTTAGGGAATTATTCCCCAAAGGAAGGGGAATACTTCCTCAACAAAGGAGGCATATGCCAGCGTGGCATTTTGGCAACCTGTTATTATTGCTGCTCATTTTTATTTATTTTCATTGTGGTATAGTCCTTGCTAAATTAATGGAAAACTGAAAGAAAGGAGGTGAATCGAATGAAGAAACTCATGACAGTATTTATCGCTATTCTGTTTGCGCTTTCTATGACCGGCCTCTGCTTCGCTCAGGCTCCGGCTGCCCCACCGGCAGAGAAGAAGGTTGAAGAGAAGGGAGAAAAGAAGGCTGAGAAGAAGAAGGTAAAGAAAGCAAAGAAGGCAAAGAAGGAAAAGAAGGAAAAGAAGGAAGAAGTGAAGAAGGAAGAGCCAAAGCCAGCAGATCCAAAGAAATAACTTGCTTCAATCTTATCTTCGCAAAAATTATTCAAAAGGGGTTCTGAGAAATCATGAGCCCCTTTTGAATTTCTGGTACTGATCTCGCGGCATTTACCTTTTTCAATCATGCTGTCAGCGACCCATGAAGTCTTCAGCTCTCACATCCGCCAACGTCTTCAAATGAATCACAATTAACTTGTCATTTCGGTTATTATCTGTATTAATTGATCGAACGATTCCTTGAATATTTGAAAATATTTCCAAGAGCGCTGAAGAATCGAACTGTTCGTGAGGTCAGTCAGATAATGAGCCCAACGTCAGTGGAAAGAGGGAAGCCAGCCGGATCCGGCCCCAAAAGCGTCGCTAAAACACCTTCATCATCGGCCAGCTATCGAACGGTTACCTTCGACAAGAGCTGCGCCATTCCGACGAATCTGCTCAATACCCTGAAATACCAGTATCTTCGCCGTGAGCTATGGATACCCCTGGAAAATAGAGAGGGAAGAATCACAGTCGTGCTGGATGATCCCGCAAATATACTGAAACGGGATATGATAGAAAACCTTTTGAAAACAAAGGAAGTAGATTATTGCGCGGCAACAAAAGCCGACATCCTGAAGTTCATCGATCACTTCTATGGTATTGAGGACGGCGGGCAATTTCTTTCTTCCAACCGGATGATGGACACTGCCGAAGAGGACGAAGGTTTTAAGGAAGAACAGCTTGCCGGTGATGCATCGGACAGCAACATTATCAATCTCGTCAATGATATGATTGACGAAGCTTTTGTCAGGCGTGCCTCGGATATCCATATAGAGCCGGACATAAAAGACCGGGTGGTCAATGTGCGCTTCAGGATAGATGGCGAATGTATACATTATAAGACGCTGCCTTATGATTACCGTTCGCCCATTGTATCCCGGATAAAGATTATGTCCTATCTGGATATCACCGAGCGCAGACTTCCGCAGGACGGGAAAATAAAATACACCAGGCTAGGGGGTGACGAGATAGAACTGCGAGTTGCCACGCTTCCCACGCATGGATTCGTGGAGGATGTGGTTCTTCGGATTCTCACACGCGGGAAGATCATGAAACTGAACGACTTGCAGATGGAGCCAGATACCCATGAACGCTTTAGAGCCCAGCTGAAAAAACCATATGGGCTAATCCTGATTGTAGGACCTACGGGATCCGGCAAGACCACTACTGCCCATGCGGCGCTGCACCTGATCAACAGGCCAAATATGAAGATATGGACTGCGGAAGACCCTGTAGAAATTACCCAACAGGGGATACGCCAGGTCCAGGTACATCACAAGATCGGGCTGGATTTCAGCAGCGCCATGCGGGCGTTCCTGCGCGCCGACCCGGATGTGATTATGGTAGGGGAGATGCGGGATTATGAAACTGCCAAAATGGGTATAGAGGCCTCCACTACGGGCCACCTCGTATTAAGCACACTCCATACCAATAACGCCCCGGAGACGATCGTCCGGCTTCTGGACATGGGAATAGACCCGTTTGCCTTTGCCGATTCTCTCCTGTGCGTCCTGGCACAAAGGCTGGTGCGGAGTCTGTGCAGTACATGCAAGGAAGCCTACCATCCGGAGAAAAAAGAGTTTGATGATTTAGTACACCACTACGGTGAAAAATCTTTTTCCGGCCTTAATGTCAACTATGGTGATGATTTTAAGTTATATCGGGCTAAAGGTTGTCCGGAATGTAACGGCATGGGCTACAGGGGAATGATGGGGCTTTATGAACTGCTGGTGGCTACAGACACCATCAAGCAGATGATTATCAGCCGGAAATCTATCGCTGCTATCCGCAAGAATGCGACAGCCGAGGGGATGCACACCCTCCTTCAGAGCGGTATTATGAAAGTGCTAAAAGGAGAGACTGACCTCATCGAAGTTCTAAGCGTCTGTATTCGGTGAGACCTTGCAAACTCTTCTTCTGCCCGTGCATTACCTGGCTTGTTATTATTTCCCTATGATACCAGTTGTATTGTGATCACAGGAATACATCTAAACGGAGGTGTCTTATGGCAGCAAGGAAAAGAGTATCTGCAATTAAAAAGAAGTTGGCCAAAAAAAGCGGCTATGGCTGGGTGCCTGATTTGCCGGATCATCGCGACTTTATATATAGCGCGGTGCTCCGCGTGCCTGCGAGACTCCCTCGATCGATGGACTTGCGCTATCTCTGCTCCAGGGTCGAAGATCAGGGGCAATTGGGCAGTTGCACAGGGAACGCCCTTGCAGGAGCGCTGGAATTTCTGGAACGGAAAGATAAGGTCTCCTTTGTGGATTTCAGCAGGCTCTTCATTTACTATAACGAGCGCCTTATTGAACACACCGCTAAAGCCGACACGGGCGCCATGATCCGTGATGGCATCAAGACGCTTGCGAAACAGGGCGTGTGCTCTGAGAAGACATGGCCGTATATAATCTCGAAATTCGCAGTCAAACCCAATGCCGCATGTTATAAAGAGGCGCTGCAGCACAGAATCACGTCCTATCACCGCATCATGACACTTGACGAGATGCGTGCATGCCTTGCCGGAGGATTTCCGTTTGTTTTCGGGTTTAGCGTTTATGAAAGCTTTGAGTCGCAGGCGGTGGCGCGGACAGGTATCGTGAACATGCCGAAGCCCAGAGAAGGTCAGGTTGGCGGGCATGCGGTGATGGCGGTCGGATACGATGACTCCAAGAAGAGGTTCATCGTCCGCAATTCATGGGGAGATGATTGGGGGATGAAAGGGTATTTTACAATTCCCTATCAATACGTTGCTGACAGAAACCTCTCGGATGATTTTTGGACGATCCGCCGTGGCGGACAGATGGCAAGCAAAAAGTAGCGATAAAGCTCATAACCGATAATCTATCATGTCCGTATTCATATTTCGATGATGCTGGCGGCTGACTACCACCTGCTCCCCGTGCCGTTGCATTGCTACTTTAACGAGCCGGTGCCGCCCCTCGATAAAGGAATTTAAATTCACGCTTGCCCATAATCTTTAGACCTGCTGCATGATATTCTTCGTATATAGGAGAAAAAAGTGTACAAGCATCTTGGCCGGAGACAGGCTTGCTTGACAGACGCGTTACGACAAGCAAATATCTTGACGAGTGTATAAGAGTACAGAATGATCGACTGGTTATTACATCTTCCCGCATATAGTAAGGTAGGCGTGTCCTTTTTGGGGATATTGTTGCTTAACTCGTCTGGTGTGCCGTTGGGTCTCGCTATCCTTCTCTTTTCTATTCTTCTGCCCTTGTGGGCAGGCACTGGCATGGGCGGCCTTTACTACCAGATCGCAAGCTTCGGCGAGCCGCAGAATTATATACTGCCGGTAATCATCCTCCTGCTTTTGTTCTTTACTGAATCCTTGAGCAAGACAGGTCGGATGGATCGCACGATTGCGGCCCTCAAAGAATGGCTGAAGAGCAAACATATCATCCTGGCGGGACTACCCGCGTTGGTGGGACTCCTTCCCATGCCCGCTGGCGCCCTCTTCTCCGCGCCTTTTGTAGCTGCTGTCGATGAAAGCGGGGAACTCGAATTGTCTCACAAGGTGGCAATCAATTACTGGTTCCGGCATATCTGGGAATACTGGTGGCCCCTCTATCCCGGTGTCATCCTTGCGATGCAGTATTCCAGGCTTCCGGTAATTGCGTATTTTCTCATACAGATACCCTTTACCATCGTCGCAGTGATCAGCGGGTATATATTTATTCTGCGGAGAATTAAGAAAGAAGACGACAAGGGCGTTGGTTATGGAAAGATAGACACCGGTGAAGTCCTCTCGGCAATGGGGCCCATCGGACTGCTTGTCATGATATCACTTGTGGGATCGGCGATTCTTCCCCTCATGGGCATTGAGGGCACGCTGGCAAATTTAATAGCCATGCTGGTTGGCCTCATCGCTGCGCTTGCCGCTATCTTCTCCGGCCATGCTGCAGCGTTCCGTCCGTCGCTCCGCATGCTGATGCGCATAGACACCTGGTTTATGATAGCACTTGTCGTGGGAATTCAGGCCTTCTCTGTGGCCCTCGTGTGTCCTGTTGATGCAACCGGGGCGACATTGATAACCGGGATGCGGGACGAATTTATCCGAACAGGCATCCCCCTGATCACGGTCATCATGCTGATTCCCTTTATCTCCGGCATGGTGACGGGAGTTGCTTTCGGCTTTGTCGGCGCCAGTTTTCCGATTGTGTTTGCCCTCATTGGATCGGAACCGACAACCGGTCTGCTGGCTGCTACTACTGTGTTTGCTTACTCCTTCGGATACATGGGAATGATGCTTTCCCCCATGCACGCCTGCTTCGTGGTTACCGCAGAATATTTTTGTGTGACTGTATTCGGTGCTTACCGGTATATTATCTGGCCGGTGATCAGCATTCTTATCACTTCGATTATACTGTCAGGCCTCTATTATGTTACATTCTGACCGCAGATAAAGCAAGTATTGCCAAGAGACAGGGCGGCCTTGTGCTGATTAATCCATTAGATGCTTGGTGTGGGCACATCTACCCAGGCAGTAGATCTCTTAACGGGAACCACGTTGACAATTGCGCCTGTCCGGGCATTTAAGTCAATGGCATAAAGTGGCGTTCTCGTCGCGCCGAATGATAATAATGCAGATCCCGACAGACGCTTCCCATTACCATCGTCTACCTCGTCGATAATGACCCGCCTATACGGACAAGCATTGCAATCCAAAGCCGGCTCATCTATGTTAATGGGGCAGTGGTGTCTTCTTGCGATTGTTGGGTCGACATTATGCATCTTAGCCATGTGAAAAGATGGAGAGCTTCTCAGATGTTCGAAAGGATGCAAGACCCATTCGCTTATCATGGCAAAGGTATTGTGCTGCTTGAAGAGATGAAATTCCCCTCCCGTATCCGCGATCATGCCCTGCATGATGTAATCCGCAGGCATCATGTACGCCAGGTAATTCTTGTTATCAGACAATTTTATCTTGCCGTCTCTCTCTCCTTGAAGAATAGTCTGTATTGCACCTGCATTCATAGCAGCGTCTTCCGGCAAAAGAGATAGGATGGTAAGATTTGTGTTTGCTTCAAAGGGAAGGGATCGCAAAGTTATCGCCCTCAAGATGAATCCCGACCCTATCACTGCAGTGATGATCAGTGTGGAAACAACGACATGTCTGAGAGGGCTCCTGGGGATGACATGGCTCATAAAAGAAAAATATCTCTCAACCTTCTTAGGGAGAAACATGCCCGTACTGCTCAAATACTTTTCGTAGGACTCTCCATAAAGGTTCAGCATCCTTTTCTCTTCATCTTTCGCCAAGACATAGTAAAGGACGAACATCACGGAAAGGCTTGCCAGCACTATAAATCGGGGCCAGAGAATGCTCATCCCTATACCCCATATGCCAAGCAAGAGATATTGAGGATGCCTGATATACTTGTAAAGTCCTTTATCCGCTATGCCCCACCTGAACAACTTACCCAGATAGACCTGTAAGGCACAAGCTATGAATGCGGCGGCGCCAATTATAAAAAAAGCGGAACCTGCGATGCGAATGGTCCTGAGGAAAAGGGTTGGCGGTAATATCATATGAGGCAGGAAGAAGGCAGTAAGCCATCTTGTTGCGGGAAAC
>CAITLA010000066.1 GCA_903893135.1 uncultured Syntrophaceae bacterium
CCAACCTTCAAACGCTTTTCCGCGGCATTTCTATATTTAATAAGCCTCTCCAGATTCGACTGAGCGATATCGAGGGCCTTCTTAGCCTTCATTACATCATAATAGGCAACGGCGATGTTCAATAGATAACTTTCCCTCATGGCATAAAGGTCATGCTGGCTCTTTACAATGTTCTCCCTTGAGATGCCAAGTGCCGTAAGTTCTCTTCCGCTCAACGACACAGACTCATCAGCCCGGACACCCCAGGAGGTTGCCCTGTCTGGCTGAAGAAGCGTGCCTGTGTTATTGTATTTCTCAGCGCTATATTTTGTGTAATTGCCGACCGCTGATAATTTGGGCAGCAACAATGACAGGGCCTTATCTTTGCCTGTCTTAGCTATATTCAGGTCTTCTTCCGACAGCTTAATCCTCTCAGCGCGTTCAAGGGCGATACGATATAGCTCATCAAGGGAATATTCTTTGGCATGCACAGAGATGGGCATGACCGCCACATTCACGACCAGTAAAATACCGACCACTAAGGAAAGCCGCCAATCGTTCATTCCGTCAACTCCAGACCCACCCCTTTGAGAAATATGTCCGAGACGCAACCAACCTTATCACTCAAAGGTGTATCCTGATTTGTAAGCATCCAGTAATAAAAGAATGACCGGATGATGCCCAAAAGTGTGTAAGCCATCATGCGTGGATCCCCGCTCTTCAACGTTCTTATTTCCATCCCGAAGCGCATGATGCTTTCCACAAAACCGATGTGGTTAAAGTAGTCCGCTATTATTTTATCCCTCAAAATCGTCCCCTTATCTGAGAGAGTCAAACCTTCGCCGCGTATAAGAAGGTCGCAGAAATCGACGTTGTTTTCTACGAAGTGAAAATGTGATTCTACTAATTTCTCGATCTTGTCGATCATTTTTTCTTGACTGTTCACTGACTCTCTGATTTCGAGATACATCCTGTCCAGTTTCTCGCTCACCATTATATTGTATAGGTTTTCCTTGCCCTCAAAGAACTGATACAGCGTGCCTGTGGCAAAACCGGATGTGCTGGCAATCTCTGCCATGGTGGCATTATGGAACCCTTTTGCAGCAAATATCTTTTCTGCCTGGCTAAGAATTTCAGTTCTCCGGTGCTGAAATTCCATCTCTTTTCTTTTTGATTTCTCCATTTTCGGGCGGGTGTTCAAATTATAGAATGATTATTCATATTATGAATTGGCACTCACAATTATATTAATTGCACGTCTTGTCAAGAAAAATCATCTGTGTGTTGCAGGAGAAAATTGTAAAGGGGTTGTATTTTTACGTTAAAAGAAATATGTTAGAAGAAAATGCTAATCACACGGGGTAAGGACAATTCTGAGAATATTGGGTTTTCATAAAGCAGAGTTCGGGGAAATATGAAAAAGGCGTATTTACCCATTTTAGCAATTACGATTCTGGCATTCTTCTTTTTTCCATCCTGTCAAAGGAATGAAAAGATGACGGCAGGTCAGAAAAAGCTTAAGGTA
>CAITLA010000067.1 GCA_903893135.1 uncultured Syntrophaceae bacterium
ATTTAAATTTACATTAATCTCTTAGTCTGAATAAGGAATTACATGGTTTTTCAAAGAAGCCCCGGAACTCAAAAATGTATTGAGCATCGAGGGCTTTTTGGTGTCTGGATTCTCGTAGAAGTTGTCGATATAAAAATCTATACAGAAAGAAATTAATATTATAAATATAACCACTTTTCATGAGAAGATTTTTAAAATTACAAGGAGGTATGAATGATATGGTGAAGATTGGAAAATTTATTAGACTTAGTTTGTGCATCGGTATTCTGATAGCGTTATACAGCTGCACGGTAGGTACGGGTGCTTATATTAGCCCACAATCACATTTTGATTTTCCTAATAGTAACATCATTCCAATCGGTAATGTACGTGGCGAAGCGACGACATCCGGTTTTTTCCCCGCGATCATGGATGCCGACCTTAAATCAGAAGCTATTCAAGCTGCGTTGAAACAAAAAGGCGGCGATCTATTAATAGATGCCACTTTCTATTACAATGTGAAATCGATGTGCATACTCCCTATTTACACAACAACAATTACAGTGGAAGGTACAGCGTGTAAAATGGAAATAGGAAAAAAGGAACTCAAATAACCATTCGTATTGAAGATATCAATATTGTATAGCTAACGAAATTTATTAAATAATGGAGGAATCTATGAAACGGATGAATTGCTTAAAGATTTCTTGTTTTATTTTATTTATTATTCTTGCTTTGTCAGGATGCACCTTTAAAGTAGGAGATTTTGTTCCCAATAACAGATTTGCATTTCCAAACAGCAATGTGGAATGTATGGGAAATGTTTCAGGAGAAGTGACAAAAACGGGATTTTTTAACGCCGTCAGTGTGGATAAAGCTTTAATAGACGATGTCATGAGCCAGGCTCTCAAGGAAAAGGGAGGAGATTTACTGATTAATTATAAAATGGAGACAACCGTAACCAGTTTTGTGATCCTGCCAATTTTCCAAACAACTTTGAGAGTTGAGGGTACTGCTTGTAAAATGACGGTGGGACGGCAGGAATTAAAATAAATTTACGTCTTAAATAAACGCAAACGAATAACTAAATTATTCCCTTTTTCGAGGGAAAGATAAAAGGGTATTATTGAATGAAAAGGAAGCATGTAATTACACTTATCGTGAGTCTATGTTTTTTTCTGCTTCTCATTGGATGTGCCGCAATTAATACCCAAATACAACCGAAGGAAGCTGAACATTATCCTAAAGCGAGTCATGATGCAAATATTGTCATTACATTGCAGTCGAACAAAGAAAAGACAGATTTCTATATTGATGACAAGTGGGTCGTAAAGGGTAAGATAGTCAAGATATTCATTAATGACCGACCTCATATAATTAGAGCAGCGCCAGAAGGTTATGTGGCAAAGGAAGATTACATTCAACCTCCTTACCGTATGGGGGCCACATACGGTTTCTATTACCTTATAGAAGACATGGAAAGTGCCAAAAAAGGGAAAGGTCAAGTAATTACTGTTAAGGTGATTGGTTACAGCTTCGGTAAGAAAAAAACATTGAAGAAAGATTATGAAGAAGCGCTAATCGATGCCAAATTAAAGGCCATAGAACGTGCAGGAGTCGAGATAAAATCAATTACTGTAATGGAAGATTTTCAATTAAAATCTGATTTCGTCGAGAATAAAAGCAAAGGTATTATAGAACCTGGATATGAAATAATAGAAGTCGGTTATGATGAAAGTGGAGTATATAAAGTTCTTTTAATAGGACAGGTGAGGACATTGACAGAATAAAGCATCCTCGCATCATAGTTTCACAATATTTTAACTCAGAGGGCTTATTTTATATTCAGAATTTATTAAATCAATTTGTTCATTTTTAGAAGAGCGGTAATGTGCCATTCTCCTTATGGTAATGGTTTCAGAGCTTTTAAAAAGTAGCTGACAAACAGTAAATCAAACGCTAAAATATTTTTTTTTAACTCTTTCTTGTAATCCTATATCTCTATATCTCCTAATTCACATCGGTCCACCTGTGATATGATAATGTGCGAGTATGGCGGAAAATTCAGAATAGAATCAGTATCGGCAGTCAGATTCATTTTGATTATGGTACTGATCGGCTTCTCTACTATATGTTACAGTAATGACGAGACACCTTTTGTGCCGTGGGACTATAACAATTCACATCAAGAAGTAAAAAACACAATTTCTCAAGAAACGGAGCCGGCATTAGGGGGATATATTTTGATACAGGCAGTTAAATTTTACCAAAATTATATATCTTCTGTTATTGGAGATCGTTGCCAAATGTACCCATCCTGTTCAGCGTATAGTATTGAGGCGATAAAAAAACATGGTTTTTTTGTCGGCTTTGTAATGACTGCAGACAGGTTACTGCATGAAGGCGATGAAATGGAACTGGCAACTCAGATCGAACAAGGGGAAAGAATTAAATATTATGACCCTGTGAGTAATAACGATTTCTGGTGGTATAAAGAAAATGACAGGTTTACTCCACTCTCAATCAGTAAATAAATTGTTTACGACTTCTGCTCTTCCTGCCCCCCATCGTTTTATAGATGAACATCTGATACAGATATTCGGCGACTCCCTCGACATCAATCCCCACTACCACGTCCGGGTGGCGCCCATTCTTG
This sequence comes from uncultured Syntrophaceae bacterium, assembly GCA_903893135.1. Taxonomy (GTDB): domain Bacteria; phylum Desulfobacterota; class Syntrophia; order Syntrophales; family UBA2185; genus Fen-1135. The sequence continues at coordinate 2,636 of CAITLA010000067.1, forward strand.
ATGCGAAAAAACCACCAACTTTTTCTATCATCGGGTTTTCAATTGAAAGGGAGACCACAACCTCAATATTTAAGATATTTGTTTTGTTAATTTCTGATTTACAACTTTGTTAACCAGCGACTCCACAAAAACCTCTTGCAGTTTCGCGGCCTGAGAGCCGTACTATTATAGCTATAGGCGTAGAAATGAATAATGTAAATTCAATAAGCCCTCCATCGATTAAAAGAAGGCGGCCTAAACTTGTATGGGTAATTACAATATTTTATGTCATATTATCAGGATGGACACTACTTTCATTTGCTTTGATTTATTCTGGGAGCATCCCACTGAACCAGACACAAGCAGCTTATTTTAAGGCTCAGTCCATGGTAGGTATATTGTTTACAATTGCTTTTGCCTCATTAAATTTTATAGGAACAATTTATCTTTTCTTGCTAAGACGAACTGCATTTTATTTGTTTCTGTCAGGTTTTGTAAATGACAACCTAAAAATGACCCACTGCGATCACGTAATAGTGACCCACCCCTGTTTAAGTTAAAAAAAATCCATAGCCATTATTTCTTTACTTTAGTTGTTGTCAGAGTTTTTTTCTTCAGGCTTTCTTTTAATCTGTAGCTTTCCCAATTACAAAGGATTATGTGAGCCCTATGCGTGAGGCGATCCAGAAGGGCCGCCGTCAACGTCGGATCTCCGAAAAGCTGCGTCCAGTCAGCAAAACCCAGGTTGGTGGTAATGATCACGGAGCCCCTTTCGTAGCGATCCGCCAGGACTTGAAAGAGCAGTTGTGATCCTTCCCGGGAGAAGGGAACATAGCCGAGTTCGTCGAGAATCAGGAGACCATGGCGTGAGATTCTCTGGATGACCCGATTGGTCACCCGTTCACTTCGGGCTTCGATAAGTTCGTTGACCAGCCCGGCACCTGAGGCGAATCGGGTCCGGACACCCTGACGGCAGGCCTCCAAGCCGAGAGCGGTCGCCAGATGGGTTTTTCCGGTCCCCGTCTTCCCCACGAAGATGACATTCTTGTGTTCCTGGATATAAGACCCGCCCACCAGCTCCTTTACGAGACGCCTGTCCAGATCGGGGGCCGCATCATAATCGAAGCTCTCCATGGTCTTCATGAGTGGAAATCTGGCATCACGAATCCGTCGCTTGAGCCGGTTATCGGCACGGGCCTGCATCTCCGCCTCGATCAGGGATAAGAGAAAATCTTCATAGGCCGAACCGTTTTCCCGTGCCTGGCGTGCCAGGACGGGGTATTGCCGCAGAATGGTCGTCAGCTTCAGCTGCTTGAGATGCTCGGAAAGAAGTACCTCTGTTCCCGGCTTCATTGGATCACCCCCAGCGCCCCATAAAGGGTCATATCGGGCACTGGTGTGGCGGGCCAGCCGGCAAGAGGCGCAAAGTTCTCTTCGGGCCCTGAATAAACCAGAATGTGCCGGATCCCTTCGCTATTGGAAATACCGTTTCCCAAAGCCAGTTCGACGGCCGCCTCGACCTCCTCTTTGGCATGATCCCGGTAGAACATCAGCACGGCAATAAAATCCTTGATCCCTGCTGTCTCTCCCTGTTTCTCCTTGAATCGCTCCAGAAGTCTCTCCAGGCAGCTTGGCCATACCGGACGCCACTGGCGGATGACCAGGGCGGAATCAAAAGCGCCCGGTTTGCTTCTGATCAGCTCAAGGTAGTGCTGGGGATCGAGCTGCCATTTATTGTTGCCAAAGAGCCGAACATGGCCGGCGATCTTTTTACCTTCATAAAATATATCCAGCCTGTCGATGGAAAGCTGTGCCCTGGTGTTTAATCCCGTATACGATGTAGGTACGGAGTAGTGGTTCTTATCTACCATCACCGTTGAGTATTTATTGACCTTCGCCTCAAAGATCCGCAAATTGCTGAACGGCACCGCCGGAAGATGAATCAGGTGCTCCTTCTCCCTCTCAAAAAGAACATCCACAGCCTCGGCCCGGCCCGCCATGCGGTGTTCGCCATATCGATTGCAGGACACCAGTAGTTTTTGATTCAGTTCCTCAAAACTCTCGACAACGGGTATAGGGACCAGGTAGTTGCGGCGGATATAGCCGATCGCTCCCTCTGTCCCTCCCTTCTCATGGGCGCATCCCGGATTGCAGAAACGGGACTCAAAATTATAATAAGACCGAAATTTACGGAAGCTCTCCTGTTCGATCCGACGCCGACCCTGAAGAACTTTTTGGACGGCACTTGTCAGGTTGTCGTAAACAACCGTGGAAAAAACGCCGCCGAAAAAATCAAAGGCATGGATGTGGGCGTCAAAAAAGGCCTCCTGCTTCTCACATGGATATGCCCTCACAAAGTGCTTGCCCGAAAAACGGGATCGCATGCAGAAAAAGTGAAACGGTGTCTTTACATTCCGGATCACCGCAACACCTCTGCCCCAGTCACCTTCTGCCTCTTTACCACAGTCAGGATCAAGGATCAGAAAGGCTGCCGAAAGCTCGGAGCCCAATCTCGCTTTCACCAGCCGCACATAACGCCGGATATTAACCTCACTGCCGTTGAATCCTTCCTCCTCGACAAGGCGGTTGTAAATCCGTCGTGCCGTGTGCCGCTGTTTCTTCGGACTCTCCCGGTCCTCTCTCAACCACCGCTCTATCGTTTCCCTGTGGGCTTCCAGAACAGGGTAGGTCTGCCTCTCTCTTCTTTTATACTCCGGAAGCTCGCCGTTCAGAACCTTCCTGATTGTCACCCGGGCGTGCCCGGTATCTCTCTGTATCTGCCGGATACTCTTGCCGTAGACACGATGAGCTGTCCTGATATACTCGTACTGATCCATCCTGATCACCTCTCCACCTCCGGTCCCGTTGGTTGTCTAGAAAAAAACCAACTTACCAGAGATCGTCTGCAGGGTGGGTCAGTTTTACGTGATCATAACCCCTCTATGTGGGTCAATTTTGGATTATCACAAACAAGGTTTCGTCATCGGAATACTAATGACCGTGTATCACATATTTTTCAAAAACTGGCTCGTAGCTATAGGTGGCCAAGACATCATTGTTGCCATTATTGGATGGACTATCAATATAGCAGCACTTATTTATGTAAGAAAGCTTATCAAGTATAACACATTAAGCTGATTGCTAACGAATCACTCCTATGGCCACGGCAAAACCGTGCCGCTGATTTCTGACGTTTTTTTTCATTCGGTCAGCCAATGCGATATTTCAAACGGTATGCATCAGTAAGTGATGGGGTCAAGTCTTTGCTTGGCTCATTAGCGCTGTCAGATACCACAATTCGAATGGTCATCTTCAATTTATTGTTCAAGTAGCATGTGTGAACTCGTAGCAGGAGATGTCGATTCCGGCGGATGGCGATCTTGAGAAATCAGAAATTTGGGATTCCGGCGACATCATGTCTAATTAGACGTATTGGCGATCAAATGTTTATTATTGACAAGAAGTACAGTTTATAAAGCGGAATCCCGAATGCCTCCATGATGCGAGCATGGCTATCATTTTTCTCAAAGGCTAAAAATCGTTGATCGCATCGATAAGACTTCTGAGCCTGCCGAAGTCTTTGCGGTTGAAGTCTACCACAAGCCGCGGCAGATGAATAATATCTGCGTCATCCACTTCAGCTTCCAAGGCCCCCGATGCCGTGATACCGCCCTCGGGCATAATTATGTCATGAAACTGATCTCTCAGTTCCCGGATGTCATTGGAGCTGAGCGGAGACGTGAGGCGTATCACGAGTTGGCCATGCACATACCGCATGCTGTGATAGCGGCGATAGAAATGTTTAATCTTCTCTACCGCGGCATCCACGGAGCAGACCCGTTCAAAGAGTGCAAAGTCTGACCTGCAGATATAGCCGCGAGCCAGAAGCTCTTCCTCAAGGAGCTTGATCAGGTGTATCCAGTAGGAGCAATCCGGATCGTCCACAAGCACAAGCGGCATGGGATTGCGTTTGCCGGTTTGTACCAGGGTGAGCGTCTCCATTGCCTCGTCGAGCGTGCCGAAGCCGCCGGGGAAGAGCGCCACGGCGTCGGCCTCTTTGAGGAATGCGACTTTACGGTTGAAAAAATATTTGTAAGTGATCTGCCGCGGGTTGCCCTCGAGCACAGGATTCGTTTTCTCTTCGAAGGGCAAGCGGATGTTCACAGCGAAGGAATGCTCGGAGCCGGCACCTTCGTTGGCGGCCTGCATGATTCCTCCACCCCCGCCAGTGATGATCATAAATCCCGCATCAGCGAGCCTTTTCCCGAATAGCTTTGCCAGCTCGTATAACGGATCACCCGGCTCTGTGCGCGCCGAGCCGAAGACCGTGACCTTGCGCACGTTTCGGTAAGGGCTGAAAACCTTGGAAGTGAATCGCATCTCCTTGAGAGTTGTATTCATGAGCTTGAGGTCTGCGCTCTCGTCGTCCTCCTGCCCGGCTTTGAGTGAGGCGATGATCATCTCGCGGATGTATTCCGGCCTCCGGATGCCTCCGGTGGTCTCTATCAATTGCTCGATGATCTCGTCAATGGGACCGTTATTTTTGCTGAAATTAATTTTCATGGTTTCTCTGTGCTCCTGTTGGTCGCTGCTGAAATAATTATTATCAATAGTAAGCCATCTTTGATTTCTTGTCGAGAAAGAAGAAGAATGAAGAAGGATTATTCCCGTTAAATGGGTGCAAGCGCATGCCCGGATGAAGCAGGATGCAGAGTATTGAGGATCAAAGCTCTATCCAATGCGTAATGATCACCCCCCCAATTCTCGGATCAGCATTCCCCATTTGACTGTCAAATTCTGTTTGACATACGAGACACTCCCGCCTTATACTCCAACTTTCAAAAAAGAAATTCTTATCATTCCTGATTGTAAGAGAGACCTTTGAAAATCTGAACTTGGTGTCATTGCGAGGCGCGTGAGCGCCGCGGCAATCTATCTGATGTCAATAGCTTATGAGATTGCTTCACGGAGCCTGTACTGAGCGCAGCGAATGTGTTCGCAATGACAAATAGGGTGTTTTTCAAAGGTCTCTAAGAGTGATTAGTGTGATACTCATCTAATTGATGAGTTCATAACCGTGTTTCTAAATAAAAATTAAAGTACTGTGATGAAAACTAATAAAACTGACTCCAAAACGAAAGAAAAAGTGGAAACAAAAGTGAGAACAGGCGCCGCTGTATTTGCCGATACAATAAACGCATTAGGGATATCTTACCTTTTTGGACATACCGGCGGAGCCATAATGCCGATGTATTTTGAGCTGAATGAGAGAATCACAAGAAAAGAAAAAACACCTGAAGTGATCATGTTTCGTCATGAACAAGGCGCAGGGCACGCTGCAGAAGGTTACGCGAAAGTTAGTGGAAGACCCGGATTTGTCTGTGTGACATCCGGACCTGCTTCAACAAACCTTGTGACACCCATTGCCGATGCATTCATGGATTCCATACCTGTAATATTTGTAACAGGACAGGTCTCTTCTCCGGGGATTGGAACTGATGCATTCCAGGAAGTTCCTATCACACTGATCGTATCGCAAATAACAAAGATTGCCTTGCTGATAAAGACGGCTGATGAGATAGAAGGAGCATTGAGACTTGCACATGAACTAACTACAACTGGCAGAAGAGGACCTGTAGTGATCGATATTTGCAGGGATGCATTGATTGGGAATGAAACTCCCGGAAATCATAAAACTCCTTTTGCTGTAAAAATGAAAAAAACCGTTGATGATTTTGATAAAGACTCAATAGATGAGATGCTACATAAATTTTCAAGTGCAAAGAGACCTATGTTATATGTTGGAGGAGGGATTAAGGTCGAAGATTCACAAGGCCTCTTGAGAGAATTCGCAAAAAAATATGACGCACCTGTTGGAATGACACTTATGAGTCTGGGAACAATTGATCGGAACGATAGGCTTTCTCTTGGAATGCTTGGTATACACGGGACTGTCGAGGCAAATTATTCCGCATTAAATGCAGATTATATTCTGGCAATCGGTGCCAGGTTTGATGACAGGGTTGCCGTAAAAGGTTTTGGGAGCCATGCTAAGATAATCGCTCATGTTGATATTGATTCTGCGGAAATAGATAAAACAAGAAAAGTCCATTATTCCATAAATACATCTGCAAAGAGATTCTTGGAGTATGCCCTTAAACACGGGCCAGATAGAATTGAATCATTAACAGACTGGCATGATGAAATAATCAAGTGGAGAAAACTAAATCCAAAACTTGATGATGATGAGGATAAAATTATTCCGCAAAAATTCATTAAAGAATTATCTGACCTGACCTCTGGTGGTGCTATTGTTGCTACAGGTGTTGGACAGCATCAGATGTGGACTGCGCAATATTATAATTTCAAGAATCCAAGAGATTTTATGACTTCTGGAGGGCTTGGGACTATGGGTTGCGGGTTACCTGCTGCAATTGGCGCATATTATGCTAACAAGGATAAAGCCATATTGCTTATAGACGGTGATGGAAGTTTCCAGATGAACATTCAGGAACTCGCAACAGTTGCCTCAAACAGGATACCTGTAAAGATGTTTGTCTTAAACAACGGATTGTGGGGTTTACCTATGCAATGGCATGAGATGTTTGACAGAGGAAATCTATTTGAATGCTGCCTTGATCGAAGCATAGAGTGCCCTGCAGGATGTTCATCGTTTAAAGACTGCATAAAGCGAAACAGGAACCCTGACCTTGTTGCACTAAAAGATGTATACCAAGGAATAAAGACAAACAGAATATCCAGGCCTGAAGAAGTAACTGCTGCAATAAAAGAAGTATTAGCTCATAAAGGTCCTTACATTTTAGATGTTGAAATAAAAAAAGAGTCTTACATACTTCCAATCATCCCTCCCAGAGCAGGGATTGAAGAGATGATATTAGAAATAAAAACATAAGATTATTTTCACATTTCAACTAATATTCCTCGCACCAGCCCGTGCCGACGAGATGAGGACTTGTGTGAGACAGCAGTTGCTTCTTCCTGAAATGTCGTCTTTCATATTTTGCACATCCATACGACATCTCAATCCAGTAAGTGCGACACGAGACTGCACAGGAAATGAGGCGCCTCGAGGTCGGCTTGTAGGAGCGAGCCTCAAGCAGGATATTTTTGGCGCTTCCCGGCCAGGAGGATACTGATGAATGCAGCCGCCAGGGCCAGTCCCACGCTGAACAAGAAGTAGCCGTGATAGCCCCATCGGGCGACGAGCGCGCCGCCCAACACGGGACCGAGAAAAAATCCCGCCTGCGTGGCAAAGAGAATCAGGTTTGCATTCAAAGGGCGGAAGCGGGGAGGTGAAACCTCAAACATCAAGCCATGGAAGGCAGGCTGTCCCATTCCCATGCCCACCCCAAAGATTATCGCCACCAGTGATATCGCCCACGCCCCCGGCAGGTTGTCCAATGCCAGATGCCCGATGGCGATGACAACAAACGTGGCGACCACTACCCGGGCTTTATCGAAGACATCGAAAAACCGCCCTCCCAAAAGGCGAAACGCAATCATCAGTCCCGTCTGTACTGCGAAGAAATATCCCACATTAATGATTCCTTGCTCATCCGCGAATCCCTTGATCAAAAAGAACATACTGCTCCAGTTGATTATATAAATTGCATTCAGCAGAAGCAGCAGAGCAATCGGCAGTTGCGTTACATTGGCACGGATGTCCGACCAGGCGGGAAGATGTTTTCTTTCCGGCATGCCTGACTGTTCAAGGCGGCGTCGGCGAATATGCAAGACAATCCATACCGCCGGAATGAGCGTTACCGTGGCGCCTGCATAACCGTGCGGTGGCGTGGGTATTAAGAAAACCAGGGAATCCATCACCGCGGGCACGGCCGCAAAGGGCAAGAGAATGGCCACGGAGTAAATAGCAAAGGCTTGCCCGCTTCTTTCCTTCGGGATGACGGATACGAAGAGCGTCATCGCTCCCGCACTCATCAGGAACTGCCCAAAGCCGTTTATAATGCGCAACCCCAGCAGCCCCCAGAAGGAAAAGACGAAGAGGTAACTAATGCCGCAGAGAATCACCACCGCTATTCCCAGCAGCATGGTGCGCGCTGCGTTGGCGGGAGTAAGAAAGGGGCTCACCAGCAGGTAAAGCAACATGGCCGTGAGCGAGTAGGAGCCGACCACCAGCCCGCGCAGATCGGCAGGTATCCCGAGCGTCTCAAGGTAATTAAAGAGATTGTAGAAGACGGTGACATTACAGAAGGCAAGAAATATCACCACACACAGGCCTAAGAACTCAAAGGTCAGTAATTTGCGGGATTCAAGCATTGTTTTTCACGTCTCTCCGTTAAGCACCGGTTACTGTATCCTGATTGAAAAAGTTAAGTCAAGAGCAACAAAATAAACACACGGAAACCGAACGGCAGCGCCCGGCAGATTCTACAGCCAAATTGTCTTGACATACGAGCGTTACATCCCTTATTCTTTACCGGCCATTAAGCAAATTCTCATTAGACGAAAAAATCCAGCTATTCGTCATTCCGGGCTTGACTCGGAATCTAGGAAATACTTGATAAAACTAGACATAATGGCTGACAGTTAAATAATAGAACCTGCCCCTTATAGACATGGGTTATAATTGGAGGCAAATCCAAATACAGAGCCAAAAATAAGGAGGCAGGTTATGGGAAATCATATCACAATCGTTGGACTTGATGC
>CAITLA010000068.1 GCA_903893135.1 uncultured Syntrophaceae bacterium
ATAGATGTCCACACCTCCGTCACATACAAAGTTTTTGCGGTGGGGTTCATGCCCGGGTTTCCCTATTTGGGAATCCTCGATAAGAGGCTGTATGTTCCGAGGCTTGAGACGCCTCGCTTAAGAGTTCCCGAGGGCTCCGTTGGCCTTGCTCAGCTTCAGACAGGAATATATCCCTTTGAGTCGCCGGCGGGGTGGAGAATAATAGGAAGGACGAACAAGAAGCTCGTCGATTACAATAAAGAGCCTTACAGCATCTTCCAGATTGGTGACAAAGTGAGATTCATACGCGCATGATCGAGATCATCCATCCCGGAATCATGTCCATTGTCGTTGACGGCGGCAGGTATGGATACAGGGAAGTGGGCATTCCGACTTCATCCGCTCTGGACCTTTATGCGTTGAGCGTCCTTAATCATCTCCTGGGCAACGAGGGCAATGCCCCGGCCATAGAGGTATTCGGCGAAAAATTTTCTCTGAGATTTGGTAAGGACGTCTGTTGCGCTATTACGGGAGCAAAGGTGAGAGCCAGCCTGGAGGGCAGGCCGTTGCAATCCTGGATGTCTTTCAACGCAAGGGCTGGGGAGACATTAACGGTCGATGAGGTCAGAGAGGGTTTCAGATATTACGTGGGATTTTCCGGTACGCCCGTTCTGGAGAAGATTATTGGAAGTTATACGACCAATCTGGAGTGCCGGTTCGGCGGTTACCGGGGAAGAGCTCTTCAGAAAGGTGACAGCATTGACTTCACGGACGTCGGGATGGTGAATGTAGAGCGCATTGCCGAAGAGTTCATCCCGCGCATGATGCCGCCGCACACGCTGAGAGTGTTGGAAGGTCCTGAAAGCAATTATTTCACTGACGAATCTCTGGAAGAATTCCTGGGCAGCAAGGGAAGGGCGGCCTTTACAGTTTCCACGAAGTTGAACAGGACAGGTATCCGGCTGGATGGCAAACCCCTGGCATTCAGAACCGATGCAGAAGAGAGCATCATATCAGAGGGCCTGCTGCCCGGCAGTATCCAGGTTCCGGGAGATGGCTTGCCCATCATCCAGCTTCATGAACGCACTCTCGGGGGATATGCGAGGCCGGCCCTGATAGCCAAAGTGGATCATGACCTTCTTGCCCACCTCAAGCCGGGCGATTCCGTGATGTTCGAAATGATAGGAATGGAGGAGGCGGAGCGCCTCTTCGATAGGAAGATAGAAATCGTAACATCAATAAAAAACTGATATAGGAGGCAGCCATGTGGAAATTTTTGAGAGTTTTTTTTGCGGCGGTCATGGTTTTATCTTTCACCTCTCTGGCATGCGCGCAGAATGAGATCCGGATCGGTGTCATCTTTCCCCTGACAGGGCCTTTGGCAACCACGGGACAGGGTCTCTTAAAAGGCGCTGAGTTAGCCGCCGACATTATTAATAACAAATACAATCTGAACATGCCCCTGGCAAAAACTGCAGGGCTTCCGAATCTGAAAGGCGCCAAGATCAAGATTGTCCCCGGTGACCATCAGGGCAAGCCGGAAGTCGGCATGGCAGAGGCGGAGCGTCTCATCACGCAGGAAAAGGTCGTCGCCATCATCGGGTGTTATAACAGTGCGGTCACTGCCACGGCCGCTCAGGCCACAGAACGCTATGGCGTTCCCTTCTTGAATGACAGTTCCTCATCGCCCAGTCTGACTGACAAGGGCTTCAAATGGTTCTTCAGGACGACGCCGCATGACGATATGTTCAGCGAAAATTTCTTCATCTTTCTCAATGATCTGAAAAAGAAGAAGAAGATCACTATGGGGCCCATTGCACTGCTTTATGAAAACACGCTGTTCGGCACGGACTCCCGCAAATATCAGGAAATGTATGCAAAGAAGTATGGGTACGAAATCAGCGGCGCCGTGCCTTATCCCGCCAAAAGTACCCAGATGACGTCGGAGATTCAGAAACTCCGCAGTTATAATCCGTCCATTATCATGCAGACGTCTTATACGGCAGACGCCATCCTGTCCATGAAGACGTACAAGGAACTCAATTTCGCGCCTACTGCACTGATTGCAAACGATGCGGGCTTTAACGATCCTGATTTGATCACGTCCCTTGGAAAAGATGCAGACTACATCCTGAGCAGAGAAGTTTGGGCAAAGGACCTTTCCGCGAAAAAACCGATGATCAAAACGGTTGCGGACATGTTTGAAAAATTGGCCGGCAAACCCATGTCGGGCGACTACGCTCGTTCATTTACGGGTATGATCGTTCTGGCAGATGCCATCAACCGCGCCAAATCCACGGAACCGGTGAAAATCCAGAAGGCGCTCTTGGAAACGAACATCAAGGCCGACCAGTTGATCATGCCGTGGGACGGTGTCAAATTCGATCCGAAGACCCACCAGAACGTACTGGGCAAAGGTATTATTGTTCAGATACAGAAAGGTGAGCGCTACACAGTATGGCCCTTCAATTTGGCCACGAAAGATGTGATCTGGCCTTTCCCGAAGTGGGACAGCAGGAGGTAACATCTTATCCACCTGGTTTGAATGGGTTAGGTTAAGGAAAAGAAGATAATATAAAGTAGGATACATCCATGGAAGGCGTATTTACGCAAACCCTGGTGAGCGGCATCCTGATCGGTTTCATTTATGCACTGATCGCCGTGGGTCTCACCATGATTTTTGGGATGATGGATATTGTCAATTTTGCCCATGGCGAATACCTCATGGTTGCCATGTATTTCGCTTACTGGTTTTTTGTTCTCTTCGGCATGGATCCACTCTATTCCCTTCCCTGGGTGACGGTTCTCCTGTTCCTCCTGGGAGTCATCACCTACTACGTCTTCATCAGGCCGATCATCAACGCTCCCATGCTTTCCCAGATATTCGTGACCTTCGGCATTCTGATTCTTTTGAGAGGCGTGGCCCAGTATTTGTGGAAGGCAGACTACCGCATGATCCCCCAGACTCTGACGAGCGGCAATGTCAGTATCTTCGGCGTCTATGTCGGTGTTTCGCAACTTGTCGCAGCAGCGGGCGCAATCATCTGCAATGGTCTTATCTTCTGGTTTCTTAAATCTACCAAGATGGGTATGGCCATGGAAGCAGTTGCCGAAGACAAGGAAGCGGCAAAACTCATGGGGATCAACAGTGACCGGATGTTTGCCCTTGCCTGGGGCGTCGGCATCGCCACCGTCGGCGTGGCCGGCTCCTTGCTTTCGAGCTTCTATTATGTGTTTCCGGAAGTAGGCTCCAATTTTTGTCTCATGGCTTTTGTTGTAGTCGCTCTCGGTGGCTTCGGCAGTGTGCCGGGGGCATTTATTGCGGGGATTATCGTCGGACTGGTTGAGGTGCTCTCCGGCTATCTCATTGCGCCTTCTCTGAAGTTTATGTTTGTGCTGCTCTTATACCTGGGCGTGGTCTTTATCAGACCCCAGGGGTTCATGGGAAGGAAATGACGCGGTCATGAAAAAGGGTTTGCTCGTATTTATATTGTTCATGTGCATTCTCGCGGTGGTCCCGCTATTTTTACGAGACCCCTTTCTGTGCCATCTCCTCATCATGATCATGATGTACGCCACAATGAGCATCGGCTGGAATATCATAGGTGGATACGCGGGCCAGGTCTCGTTCGGTAATGCCGCATTTTTTGGCGTGGGAGCTTATACGACGGCTGTCCTCCTTGTAAACTATAGCGTCAACCCCTGGCTGGGAATGCTGGCCGGCTGCGTCCTTTCCGTAGGTCTTGCTGTCGTCGTCGGATACCCATGTTTCCGTTTGCGGGGGCATTACTTTGCTATCGCCACAATTGCGGTGGGCGAGATCATGGGGGTGATTTTTACAAACTGGGATTATGTCGGCGCCGCAGTGGGCATCTACATGCCCATCCTGGAGGAGTCGTTTACGAACTTTGAATTCCACTCCTCGAAAATCCCGTACTACTATATAATCCTCATCATGATGCTGTTTGCCATCGCCGTTTCCTATGCCGTTGAGGAAAGCAGGCTGGGTTACTATCTCAGGGCAATCAAGGATGATCCTGACGGGGCGCGGAGTCTCGGGATCGATATTCAGAAATACAAAATGATCGCCTTCTCCATCTCAGCCGTATTGACCTCCATATGCGGGACGTTCTACGGCCAGTACGTGTTATATATCCATCCGTCGAGCACGATGGACCTCATGATGTCGATCCATCTATGCATCATTGCGCTGATCGGCGGCATCGGAAAACTCTTCGGGCCCGTTGTGGGGGCCTTCGTATTCATCCCGCTCATGGAGCTGACCAGGGTGTATCTCGGAAGTGAAGGGCAGGGAATCGATATGATCATTTACTCCCTCCTCGTCATCATCATCGCCATCTGGCGGCCGCAGGGGCTGTGGGCATTGTTTTCAAAAGGTGACAAATGAGCGCTGATATTCTCGTAGTTGACAATGTGACCAAACGCTTCGGCGGGCTTACGGCCAATGCGAATATTTCCTTTTCCATAAAGGAAGGGGAAATCATCGGTCTCATCGGACCTAACGGGGCGGGGAAATCCACACTGTTCAATTGTATATCTTGTTTTTACAACGCCGAAGGCGGGAGAATCGTTTTCAAAGGACAGGAGATCACCCGCAAAGATCCGGAATCGATCTGCAGGATGGGTATCGGCAGGACATTTCAGATCGTCCGGATGTTCAAGGACATGACCGTGCTAGAAAGTATCATGATCGGGGCCTTCCTGAGAAATCCAAAACGAAAGGATGCGCAAGCGAGGTCGGAGGAAGTGGCGGGCATATTCCGGTTTACGGACAAATTATATTTGAAAGCGACGTCTCTGACTATTTCTGAACAGAAAAGATTGGAGGTTGCCAGGGTCTTCGCAACAGGACCGAAAATCATGCTGCTGGACGAAATGATGGCGGGCTTGAATATACATGAGATCAAA
>CAITLA010000069.1 GCA_903893135.1 uncultured Syntrophaceae bacterium
AATATGCTCTGGACCAAGCTTACAGCAGAAGCCAGAAAATGGCCGGTTATTTTAAGCATTGTTTTTGGAGTTGACGGCTCCTGAGACGGCTTTTTCTTTTTGTATGTCGGCACTTGATCAGTGAAAAAATGAAATGCGCGGGTTATTGCTGCCACGTACAAGCTTTTATAAATTCTTTGCGATGAATATTCAGGATTGTGATTTGAGAAAGTGCTAACGACATCTCTCTATTACGACCTGCCATCTGAAGGTAGGCCATCATGTAAAGAATGCAACCGCGATGCAGCGAAATAGATGCATCAATATGCTAATCAGATGACGAAATAGAGCATCTTAGATAGAGGATACGCACCGGTCAGAAAGTGATAGCTCGACAGTTTTTGAGATGTTAAGAGGAAATCTCCAGACGGCTTTTTAGACGGCTTTTAACTCCCTTAAACGGCTTTAGACGGTCGAAAAGTTCAATAAAATGGAATACACTCTTTTTCGGCCGGATATGCCGCGTGGAAAAGGTCATGCGCCCCTATCTGGAGGCGACGCTATGACAAACCCCCGTCCAGCGAGGTCAAATGGTGTTATCAGGCCGCTCTTCAATGATCCGGCCGTCTTGAATCACGATGACACCAAGACCTGCCTGCAAGGCCCGTAGTCGTGCTTTCTGCGCTGCTCGCTTCAATGCAATTTCGGCATTGACAAAATCCGGATCGCGCTCCCTTTTTTTGTCGGGAACAACCATTTTCTTTGCACTCATTGGTTTACTCCTTCTTGGATCAGGTTCGGCGTTGTGAAAGAATTGTCATAAAGTACCCATTCGTCAACGATTGGTTTGTATATTTTCTCATAATTACGAAGACCAGCTGCAAATCTTCGGCGGATCGTCTCTTCGGGGACATTGTGACCGCCTGCTTTCACACGCTGCTGTACACGGGCGATGGCCAGTTCGGGTGAGGTCAGGCGCAGAAAAAAAAGCTTTACTGTAAATCCTTTCTTTCGCCACACCGGAATGTGCCCGGCATAGCCTCGGCCGCTTAGTGTCGTTTCAAAAGCAAAACTCTCTCTCCGGCGAACATGGTCAAATATTTCTTCCAACATCAGCCGGCCGGCCTTAATTGTGGCCCGTTCCGGGTCAAAGGGGGCAAACCCGGCGGCAATCAAGTCCGCGTTGACAAAAATAGGGCAGTCGGCCTCGTTAGGCAGAAACTCCTCGGCAAATGTGGTCTTCCCTGCGCCGTTTGGTCCGGCGATGATGAGGATTCTGATTCTCCCTATGCGGCTCATTTCATGGCCTCGTGGATAGCGCTAACATCCGTTACGCTGGCCAGCATTTCCAGATGATTGCGCACGGGGTGCTTCGGGTCGTAGAGGCGGTCAACTTCGTATTGGATAACGGCCATCTCCTATGGGACGCTTTGCATGCCCTGAATCGTGAACGATGCTTATGATACAAATCGTAAACCAGGACGGGATGAATGTCAAAGAAACTTTTCTGCCAACAAAATGGAGAGGAAGGTTTAGAGTTCCTACCCTCACGCCACACCGGTCTCTCCAAGGCGCCTCACCACCATACCCGGCGATGTCTTGGTTGGAATCCTCAAATTAGGGCAAACAATCCATTGGACTATTCTGAGGTTTGCTGATAGCCAATTGAAACATGCACTTTGGGGAGGGTGATTTTTCCGAAGATTGGGGCTGTGGGCTCCTTCCTGAAACAAAGTGGCCGGTCATTTTGGCGGATATCCACCCTTTCAAACGATAATCCTCCTTATTCATTGTTATCAATAAAAGAGGATATACTGCGAAAGATAAACCTGTCTGCTCATTATTATTTGTATTTCAGCCGATATATGACCCAGTAGATATTCGTTCAAATCAAGATGGTTGCATCAATGCGACGCTCGACAATTCTATTAAGCTTTATGAAAAGATTAAATCGCTCAACAATAGATTGACAGAGTTCAAATCCGTAGATGGCGGCCTGAAAGGTGCGGTCAATGAAGTGTTGAAGGACTATCCCCAGTACAGGTTCTTTTGCAAAACCGATGTCAAATCTTATTATGACTCAATAGACCACTATACCCTCTTGATGAAACTGCACACCTATATACGAGACAGAGAGGTCATCTGTTATATCTGGCAGTTTCTCAACAGGTGCATAGAATGGGGAGGGTTATACTGGGATGTGAAACAAGGGATTTCACGGGGCTCGTCGCTGTCTCCGCTCCTGGGTGCCTTTTATTTGCTAGATCTGGATCAGAGACTTGAAAAACTGCATGTAAAATATTTTCGGTATATGGATGATATCCTGATATTGTCTTCTACAAGGCACAAGTTAAGAAAGGCTATCAGGGTGCTAAACCAGACATTCAATGAAATGAAGCTGGAGAAGCATTCCGACAAGACAGTTATCGGGCGTATGGAGAGAGGGTTTGATTTTCTGGGATATCACTTCAGCCCTGAAGGGCTTTCAGTGGCTGAAAATACAATAGAGAAGTTTCATGCACGTGCGGTCCGGCTTTATGAGCAAGAGCAGGAGGAGCCTTGCGGCTCCCCCTTGCTTGGATTGTATGTGCAACGGTGGATGAGTTGGGCCAGGGGGGGGTTTGATAATCACCCCGGCTGTTAGTTCGGGATAACCACAACAGCACTTCCAAAGGACATCGTCACATCGTGAATATCTCCTCCGCCCCTCTCGCTCTTTGGTCTATCTCTAATGCTCTTCTCCCTTCCCCGGCCTGGATATACGGCGGAAGGTTATTGCTGGCAATATTCCCCCAACATCGTAAATACGCACCTATCCGCTGCCTGTGCCGTCTGTATGACGTGCTGAACTCGGGTTCCCGCCGGTAACGGTGTCGGTACTATGTAGTGACTTTGCTTCATCGTTGCTATGTCGCTGTTTGGATATCCTATGAGTATCGGGGCTGCGCAGTTGGGCAAGAATATCGCAGAATAAGTCACTGTGTATGGTGTATTACACGTGACGCTGAATAGCATATTTCTGACGCATTTACTGAGTGTCACACTGCTCGATTGTTGAGAATCCCGCGGTTTCCCTGATGTGACAATCTGCTGGTTTATGATGCTTGCTCCTGCTGCAACTGTAACCGTCTGGCTGTTTACTGGCGCCTGCGCCATTGCTGGCTGGCTAATGCTTATTACAAATACCACAAATACGATTCCAAAGATTCTCATGCTTTTCATTCGAAGTTCCTCCTTTCAATTTGTGTATGAGTTTAATGACGCCTATGATTCTCCACGGCTTACCTATATCATTCCTTCTTTCCCTGTGTCTATATGTTTACTCTATGGTAGGGGGGGTGTCGCGGCTGGCTTTGCTGCCTCTTCATTGAAGGATATATCTTCTGCCTTATAGGCATATTTTTTCGGAGGATTACATCTGTACCAGGGCTTGCCATCAGCACCCTGTTATTTTGCTGCCTGACTTGCTTGTAGCGGAAAAACTGCTCGCGCGCTCCCCACCACCGTCTCCAATTGTCTATGTGTGGGTCGCTCCGCGTTCCAATTATAAGTATCTCGATGTTGCCAAAACTATTCTCATGTTAACTGACCTCCAGTGGGATCTGGTGCACCTGGAGCATGTAGTCGCAGGGTCTCAAGACAGAGCTTTCTTGCTAATTGTTGTTACCGGCGTAAATTCATCGCTGAAATCAAGAATAAATCGGACAACTCAACGTTCCTTTATTTAACTGCCTTCCTAAGCGATAGATTGATAATTTCCATTAATATAGTATATTTCTAATGCTAATCGTGATAGTAAAAATGCATATAATAAATCCATAGAACCAGAATCATAAACCATTAGTATCGTTCAAAAGGTTTGGCAAAGTATGATTTGAAAAAATCACGATCTCTCTTTAGGGTGTGTTTTGGGAAACAGTAACCTTTAAGGAGAGACCGTGATGAAACGATGTGTGAGTATAACATGTGAATTTGATCTGGCAATAGGGAAAGTGAATAGGGAAAGTGAATTTGAACGAGATTGTTTATCGGTTAAATGAGATAAAGGATTCCCTGATGCTTGGGATATTGAAAGAGATTCTTGCGGTTTATGATGACTTGATTTCAGAGCGGCTGGTCGAGACAAAGATTTATCCCAGTAAGATGAGGAAGGGACTGGGGCGACATATTCACAAGGATGATACTGCAGAGCATTTTTGCCGGGGCCGCAAGATATACAGACGGGGTTATCGTAACAGGACGATCAAGACTGTTTTCGGTTCCCTTGCTTTTCGGGTGAGGGTAGCGGAGTGCCTTACCTGCGGTTCTCGATATTCTCCATTGTTGAATGCCCTGCAGGTTGAGGGTTATAGCCGCAAAGAGGTTAATTTTGAGAAAGATGTTATCGAGGCGGTCATTGATACCAATTATCGCCGATTGATTGAGGGAAGATCGATCGATATTTCTTTGGGAGGCGTTCATAATATTGTGGTCGGCAGTGATATTGACAAGACGTTTCAAGAGGATGTCTCTGTGCAAGATTTATCTGGGATCATGGCAGACGGCACCGGGGTAAAGCAGCACAAGGGGTCTAAGGGAGAGCTAAGGACTGTCGTTGGGATTTCGCAGCAGGGCAGAGTCGTTCCCCTCGGTTCTTTTGTCAACACCTCCTGGCCGGAGATAGAGAACGTTGTCAAGGCGCGGATAAAAGGAACGGCAGATCATCCGATTCCCTTTGTCTATGATGGAGAGCCGGGTTTGGACGATTTTCTTTCTGGCGCGGCTGAGGTGCAACGCTGTACTTGGCATGCTCCCCGGGGATTGTATCATGCCCTCTGGGAAGACGGATTAAAGAAGAAAGAAAGCCAACCACAGATCGATAAGGTAAAGCAGTTGGTCGGCATTGAGTTGCCAGCCGGGGATTTTGAGATTCTCAAGGAAGAGGACAAAGAACCCGTAAGGACTCGATATGAGAAGAGCAAAAAAGAAGTCCAGGAACTGATCAGCACCTTTTATGAAAAAGGATACCAAAAGGGAGCTTCTTACTTGGAAAACTTGTCAAAACGTCTGTTTACAAACATTGAACTATGGTTGTCCACAGGGATCATTGCCCCAAAAACAACATCCCTTCTTGAACGCGTATTCCGCGAGATCGGGCGTCGTCTAAAAAGAATTGCCTGGGGATGGTCCGATGCGGCAGTGACAAATCTGTCGAAAATGATCCTGATTAAACAATACGCAAAAGACAAATGGGAACAATTCTGGAAAGAGAAACTGGGCATCAAAGGTTATTTCAACATTCAGATCCAAACCGTCGAAATCAACCTTTGACCCACCTTTTGAACGTTACCAATACTTTCATGATGCAGGCGGCATTTGGGATAAACCTTTCTTATGGCATGAACGCATAGAAGCAATTAAAGGATGAGGATAGGAAAATATGGGGCTATTTTTTGCGATGCGTTAACCATAATAGAGATATAACCCAAAGTTGTGGACAGCAGAAACGCGCTTTTGCCCGCAGGCGATGGAA
>CAITLA010000070.1 GCA_903893135.1 uncultured Syntrophaceae bacterium
ATGCATAGGAGTTCCTCAACCAGCAACCTGAAAAAAGCCGTTCTCCTGGTAGGCTCCGGTTACGGCGCCCTTAAGGTGGCGCAGGACCTCTCGCAATCCGGCCTGCCCTTGGTCTGGGTTACGAAAGCGATTCACTTCCTGGAACACCCAGGGGGAGCCGCGCCCTTTACAGATTACCCTGAGGATCTGGATTTCCAGTTCCGCCCGCTGTACCTGCAGGTAACGCGTCATCCCTTGGTTACCGCCTTAACCCATGCACGCATCGAGGCCATCAAGAGGGGTCCCGATGGTTATCGGGCCGTCATCACTCAAGACCCCGTATATGTAGACTACGACCTGTGCACGGGATGCGGGCGCTGTATGGATGTGTGTCCCCTTCAGGATTCGAGTCATCCTCCCCTGCGAAGAACACCGGCCTACTGCCCTTCCCGGGCCCTTGATTTGGATAAGCGCAAGCCCGCTCCCTGCAGGATAAGTTGCCCCCTCGGCGTGAACGTTCAGGCCTATGTGGCGCTGACTGCGGCCTCGCGATTTGACGAGGCACTTGATGTCATCAGGCAGGACAATCCCCTGCCGGGCATATGCGGGCGCGTCTGCCACCACCCCTGCGAGGATGCCTGTCTCCGCAGTTCGCTGGACCAGGCAGTGGCCATCTGCAGTATCAAACGTTTTCTTGCCGATCGTGAAATGGCGGAGCGCCGGCCCCGGCTGCCGGGCGCTCAAAAGCCGGGAAGGCCGGAAAGAGTGGCCATAGTCGGCGGCGGTCCCGCCGGCCTCACGGCCGCCTACTTCCTCAACCGGGAGGGCTTCAGCGTCACCGTATTTGAGGCCCATCGTGAAGCGGGAGGAATACTGCGGATGGGAATCAATGCCTTTAGACTTCCCCGTGCCGTCCTGAATGCCGAGATACAGGCCATTGAAGATGCCGGTGTAGAGATACGTACAGGCGCACCGGTCCTCTCCATCAGAGATCTGATTGATCAGGGTTTCCATGCTGTCCTTCTGTGTACCGGGGCCCACCGGGACCTCCGCCTCAATATTCCCGGTGAAGATGCGAAAGGTGTATATGGAGCCCTGGAGATGCTGAAGAAACTCAACACCGGCGGCAAGCCGAACATCCGGGGCAATGTAGTTGTCATCGGTGGCGGCAACTCCGCCATTGATGCGGCCCGGTCCGCTGTCCGGCTGGGAGCTAAATCCGTCACCATCTGTTACCGCCGTAAGCGCAGCGATATGCCGGCACACGGATCGGAGATACGGAGAGCGCAAGAGGAAGGAGTAAAGATTGAATACCTTGCGGCACCCGTCCGGATTGTTTCCCGAAGAGGAAGGGTGACCGGCCTTGACATGATCCGCATGAAGCAGGGCGCCGTCGATGAAAGCGGACGAAGAAGACCGGAACCGGTCAAAGGTTCAGAGTTTTTCCGGCCGGCAGATACTATAATTATTGGAATTGGACAACAGCCGTCCCTGTCAGAAACGGGGCTCGGAAAAGAGCTCATTACGGGCCGGTCCGGGACGATTAATGTGGATGTGCGTCTCTCGGCCTCACAGGCGGGCGTTTTTGCCGCCGGGGATGCGGTGACAGGACCTGATACGGTGGTAGGCTCCATGTCTCAGGGCCGCCGGGCCGCCTCACGGGCTGTAGAATATCTTACGGGCACGTCTCCCTTGTGGGGTGCGCTGCCTGATGAATCTCGCGGCGCCGGAGAACATGTGAAAATCTCCGAGGACACTCCCCGAAAATTTCGACCGGAAATGTCACGCCGGCAGGCGACAGTAAGACGTCGGGATTTTAAAGAAGTGGAACTGGGACTGACCGAGGAGCAGACGGTCGCCGAAGCCTTACGCTGTCTTCACTGCAGCTCCTGCTGCGAGTGCCGCGTCTGTGAAAGCGTCTGCAGTGACATAGGGGCCATCAATCATTTCAAGAACAGAGAGCTCATGACCGTTTCCAGTCCCGCAGTCATTGTGGCCGGCGATGAAGAGATTGCGCACCTGGACTTAGCCGATAAGGAACGCGTGTACCGCGTGGGAAACTTCCGGAGCGCTACGGACCTCGTGAATGTATTGATCGCCGGCAGCGCCTCGGCGGGCCAGGCCATGGCGGACTGCTCTTCCCTGCGGACCAACGGTGTCCCATGCCAGCCGGTCCCAATCGCTTCTGAAGAGGAAGTGCGGTTCGGGGTATTCACCTGCACGTGCAACGGGACCCTGGCAACACCTGCTGCCCTTGAGCGCATCCGGGATATGGCACTGAGGATGCCCGGCGTGATGCACAGTGAACTGATTTTTTCGGCCTGCCATCCCCAGGGCGCCGACCAGATTGCCGCCGCTGTGCGGGAACACAGGCTGGGGAGAGTCATTTTGGCCTCCTGCGTATGCTGCCCCCTGGAGTTTCAGTGCATTTCCTGCAACGATCAGAGAAACCGTGCCCGCATCCATCTGTTTGAAAGGCATGGCCTTGACCGCTGCCGGTTTGAGACAATCAACATCAGGGATCACCTTGGTTCTCCGGATTTATCCGAAGAGATGCTTGTAGAAAGAATGCGTAATTTTCTGAGGGAGGCCTTCATTCGCGCCAGGGTCATGGGGCCGCTCCGCCAGAGCACAACGAAAATTGGGAACCGGATACTGATTCTGGGCGGTTCGGATGTGGGCCTGAGCTGCGCCCTTAACCTGAGCATGCAGGGATTCAAGGTGCGCCTGGTCCATCGTTGCAGTCTCAAGGATAACCAGAAAGTGCCCGCGGAGGTCCGTAAAAGACCTGTCAGCCGGATCGCTGGGGATTCTATCACGCACGTAGAGGAAGCTCTTATCGAAGGAATCAAGGGACACTTGGGCGATTTTACGGTGACCGTGCGTGAAGATGGTGTTCGTAAGAATTTCCATGCGGATATAGTGTGTCTTGCTGACATGAACGTCCTTCCTCTTGCAATTCCCGAGGGGATGTTCGGTCTCAAAAAATTTTATCGCTACAACTTTAAATTTTTCCATAGCCCCCAGATTGGCGTCTACCGGGTAATGCCCAGGACACTCAAGAGGGTGACGGCTTTCCAGGCAGGAGCTGCCCTGGCCGCGCACGTGGCAACTACGGCAGCAGAGGCCTTTTTGAAAGACCATGAGCTCAGTCCCAAGGTGGATAGAAAGAGATGCCGCGGCTGCGGCCGCTGCGTCGAGATATGTCCTTTTGACGCCGTAAAACTTGTTGCCAATGAGCGCGGCTTTTACACGGCGGAAGTGTTGCGCTACAACTGTGTCGGGTGCGGCGGCTGTGTCGGACGCTGTCCAGTGACTGCCATGGACATGCCCTACTTTACCAATCGCCTCCTGGAAGAGATCGTTGTGGGCGCACTGGCCAGGAAGTCATGATATGGAACCTCTCCGCATCCTGGGAATATGCTGCAACTGGAGTCCTTTCGCCTGCTACAACGCAGCGGGGATGACGGGGATGAGTATGCCTGCGAACTTCCATCTGATACGGGTGATGTGCATCGGCCGCATCAATCAGGCGCTTATCCTGAGGGCCTTTGAGTTTGGTGCAGACGGTGTAATACTCCTGGAATGCACGGACGAGGATTGCCGCTACGGCCCGGGGCCTGAGGTAGGCCATGAAAATGTGCACCGTGTCCGCAGGATACTTCACCTTCTTGGGATCCGCCAGGAACGGCTGGTGGAGCGCACCTTTGGCGCCCATGAAAAAGAAAAACTGGTTCAGACTTTATGGAATTTCACGAAAGAGATGGAGAAGCTGGGTCCACTCATGGCAAAGAACGGCCGGAAACGGGAGGCAGTGAAGAGTTGAACGACCCGAAGATCGATCAGATGATTGTGGAAATGTCGCTGTACCAGTGCCTGGAGTGCGGCAAGTGCACGGCTTCGTGCCCGCGAAGGCTGTCAGGCAAGGAGTACTCCCCCAGATTATTGGCACACAAAGTGATCTCCGAGCGCCAGGACGAGGCCTACATCGAAAATTCGGTCTGGGAATGCTTGACCTGCGGCTTATGCCGTGAACGCTGCCCATCGGGCGTGGATTTCAATCGTTTCATCATGGAAATGCGCGCACTGCTTGCCAAAACAAAAGGCTTGAAGGGCTATCGCGCCCACGACGGCGCGATTCATTCCTGGATGAGGATGATGACTGCCCCGCACCTCAAGCAGAACCGTCTCGACTGGCTGGATCCAGGCATTAAAGTAGCTTCGTCAGGAGACGTGGCATTTTTTACCGGATGCGCGCCATATTTCAATGTCTTCTTTGCCGGCATCGATGTGGATACCCTCTCTATAGCGAGAGACAGCGTACGGCTGCTGAACTTCCTGGACATCAAGCCTGTTCTCCTGCCGAATGAAAGATGCTGCGGACACGACCTGCTCTGGTCGGGGGATATTGAAAATTTTGAAGCGCTCTGCCGGCTGAACTACACATCCTTCAAGGATGCCGGGGTGAAGGAGATCATAGTCTCATGCCCTGAGTGTTTCCAGGTCTTAAGTGAACACATGCCGCGTATCATAACGGGGTTTGACATTAGAGTCACCTTGCTCCTGGATCTGCTCCAGCGGGAAATGCAGCCTGGCAGCGTGGCCTTCCGGCCGCTCAAGCGGAAAGTTACTTTCCAGGATCCATGCAGGCTTGGGCGCATGCTGAACCGCTATGCCGGACCGAGGGAGTTGCTCGGCCTCATTCCGGAAATGGAGTTCCAGGAAATGGAACACTCGGGCAGGGGTGCGTTGTGCTGCGGCAATTGCGGATTCATCAATTGTGATGCCTCCTCCAAACAGATTCAGGTGCAGAGACTCCAGGAGGCGCGGGCAACCGGTGCGGACCTTCTCGTTACGGCATGTCCCAAATGCATGATCCATCTCACCTGCACCATACGTGATCCATTGATGCAGGGGAAGAAGATACAAATGGAAATACGGGATCTGGTGTCCGTTCTGGCCGACCAGATCGAGTAATATAGAGGTTTGGATAAAGAGGGCGATGAATGGAAGAATTAAAACAAAACAACACAATCAGAATAGGCGTCTATGTATGCCAGTGCGGATCGAATATCGCAGGCGTTGTCGATTGTGACGCAGTAGCTGCGTATGCGGGCAAACTGCCGGACGTCACGATTTGCCGGAACCAGGGCTACACATGCTCCGAGCCCGGCCAGAACCAGATCAAGAACGACATACAGGAATACTCTCTCGATCGGGTAGTGGTTGCCTCATGCTCGCCGCGGCTCCACGAGGCGACGTTCCGGCAGTGCGTCAGTGAGGCGGGACTGAATCCCTACCTCCTGGAGATGGCGAACATCCGTGAGCAATGCTCATGGGTGCACGGCCATGCTGCCAAGGAGGCCACTACCAAAGCAAAGGATCTGGTGCGCTCCGCCGTGGCGAGAGTCCGCCTGCTTGCCGCACAAAAGGAAATGGAGGTTCCCGTCGCACCCTCAACCCTGGTTATAGGCGGTGGTGTGGCGGGCATCCAGGCGGCGCTTGATCTGGCTGATGCAGGCTACAAGGTGATACTCGTCGAAAAACAGCCGAGCATCGGCGGCATTATGGCGAGGCTCGACAAGACCTTTCCCACCATGGACTGTTCCATCTGAATACTCGGTCCGAAGATGACGGATGCCGGTCGGCATCCCAACATTACGCTGCTGACGATGAGTGAGGTGAAAGAGATCACGGGGTTCGTGGGCAACTTTCACGTGCGCATACTGAAGAGGTCGAGGTATGTGAAGGAGAAGGAGTGCACGGCCTGCGGCGACTGCGTTGAGGTCTGCCCGGTCATCATTCCCGATGAGTTCAACATGGGCCTGAGCTCCCGCCGGGCCATCTATTCGCCTTTTCCACAGGCAGTGCCGGGGGCTTTTGCCGTGGATATCACCCGGTGCCTGGGCCACAACCCCATCATCTGCGGAAAGTGCATCGAGAAATGCAAGAAACGCTGTATCGACTTCGACATGAACGATGAGGAGATGGAGTTCGACGTCGGTACAATCATCGTGGCCACCGGGATGGAGGTCTATGATCCGACTATCCTCGATGAATATGGTTACACCCGTTATGAGAATGTACTGACGAGCATGGAGCTGGAGCGCCTTATCAATGCCGGCGGACCTACCAGCGGCAAGGTCATCCGCCTGACAGATGGCAAGATTCCTAAGTCCGTCGCCTTTATCCAGTGCGTGGGGTCCCGATCCCAGCGGCGGGGCCGGCCTTACTGCTCGAATGTCTGCTGCATGAACACTGTGAAGAGCACGATCATGCTCAAAGAACACTATCCGGACATAGAAGTGAAGGTGTTTTATATTGACATCCGGGCCTTTGGCAAGGGATTTGAGGATCTGTTCCGGCGAAGCAAGGGCATGGGTGTCCGTTACATCCGCGGCCTTCCCGGCGACATAAAACAGGACCCCGCAACTGGGGATCTGATACTGACGGTGGAAAACACGGCGACAAATGAGTTGGAGAGCCACCATACCGAAATGGTCGTCCTTGCTGTAGGCCTCGAGCCGGCATCGGACATGAAGGTTATTCAGGAGATGCTGGCGCTCCAGACAACATCGGACGGCTTCTACATGGAAGCCCACCCGAAGATGCAGCCTGTGGATGCGGCGACACGGGGGATATTCTTTGCCGGTTGCGCCGAAAGTCCCAAAGATATAAAAGATTCCGTCACCCAGGCCTCTGCGGCCACTGCCCGGGCCATGCGCCTCATGAATCCCGGTTCGCTCACTGTGGAGGCGATCACAGCAGAAGTTGACTCCGAACTGTGCAACTCCTGCGGCCTGTGTGCAAAGGTGTGCCCGTACAATGCCATCAGCGTGGATACAAAGGCAAAGATGGCGGCGGAAGTCACCGAAGCGGCATGCGCGGGGTGCGGCACATGCGCGGCCGAATGTCCCACCATGGCCATCACGATGAATCATTTCACTGACGCGCAGATCGAGGCTCAGATTGACGCCGTCCTGGAAGAGGATGCGGCCGACAGGATACCGATCTTCGCGTGCAACTGGTGCTCCTATGCGGGTGCCGATTTTGCCGGTGTATCGCGGCTTCATTACTCGCCCAACACCCGCCTGATCCGGACCATGTGTTCCGGAAGGGTGCACGAGAAGTTCATCTGGCGCGCTTTCGCCAAGGGGGCTCCCGTAGTGCTGGTATCGGGCTGTCACATCGGCGACTGCCATTACATGAACGCCAATCAGTGGACGGAGCGGCGTATCAAACGCATCTGGAAGAAGATGGAAAAGATGGGCCTCCGCACCGAAAGGCTAAGCCTGGAGTGGATAAGCGCGGCGGAAGGACTTCGCTTCCAGGAGGTCATGGAGAAGATGGAAAAGATCAGAAAAAGCGTCACTCCCAAGGAAATCGCCAAAACCATGCGCATCGTAAAAGAGCAAAAGACCCGTTCAAAAAGCAAGGTGTCGGCTGCTGGCATGAAACAAATTAAATAATATGTTCTCGGCAATTAAGATAATGAGCCCCGGAGGTCCTTCCGGGGTTTTTCTGTTTTTGCACGGGTTGATATCACGGCCGTATTTATGCGATAGAGAACAGTTATGTTAGAACAGGACGTTATTATAGAGAAAGAAGATCAGGCAGGGGATTGGTCTTACCGATGGCTCATAGGCCTCGTTAATTTTTTTCTCAGCTTCGCTACGATGAGCTCATTTATCTTTGTTCCCCTCCTGGGTGCACAGTTAGGGGCGTCCGACTTTGAGGTCGGCCTGGTCGGTGCAGCCTATGGGATCGCCTTCTTATTTTCTTCTCTTTTCTCAGGCTGGAAATCCGACCACCTGGGAAGGCTTCTCTTTGTGCGGTGGGGGCTTTTGATAAGCAGCGTGGCCTTTGCTGCCCAGCTCCTGGCGCACAGCGTCCCGGCATTAATTATCGTCAGAGGGGCTGTGGGCCTTGCCCTCGGCATTGCCGTTGGGGCAACAATCACCTACGCTTTTGAATGCGGCGCTAATATGGGGAAATACAGCTCCTACGGGTCCCTGGGATGGATTTTCGGCGCCGCGGCTTCAGCACTGGTTGGCGATATCAAACTTCTTTTCTGGCTCAGTTTTCTGTTTTGCCTGCTTGCCTTTTTCATCTCTCTGGCCTTCCAGAAGGTGCCGTCGTATAAATTCTCCAAACCTCCCAATCTGTGGTTTGTAATGCGCCGGGACTACCGCGTTTACCTTGCTGTGTTCCTGCGGCACCTGGGGGCGAGCGCCGTCTGGGTCATTTTCCCGCTGTATCTGGTTTCCATTGGCCTCGATAAATTTTGGATCGGTCTCTTATGGGGCGTTAATTTTGTCGTGCAATTTCTGGTGATGCGCCAGCTCGAGAGGTTTTCCGAATTTAAGACTTTTTTCTGGGGGCAGGTGCTTTCAGTTTTTGTGTTCATAGCGTATGCTTTTTTGACAAGCCGGCTTTCCCTGGTTATATTGCAGGTGATCGTGGGAGTGGCCTGGTCATGTCTCTATGTCGGCGCCTTGCTAATCGTATTGCGCGGCGGGAAAGAAAAGGGTACTGCCGGGGGCATATTCCAGTCTACCCTTAATCTGTGCAATGCCGTAGGGCCGCTGCTCGGCGGTCTTATCGCCCAGGGATGGGGGTACCGCGGCGTTATGCTTTTCGCTGCCGCCCTATGCGTGGGTGGTATGTTCGTAACTGTGCCGGCCCGTCAGCCCGCGTCCGGCGGTTAGTGCGCTTTTCAATGGAGATTAATTATGCTTTTCAGTGAACCCGTGACGGAGATCATCCGAAAACGTTTTTCCTGCCGGAGATATATTGATAAGCCCATTGCGGAAGAAGAGAGGGGGCGTCTGTCCGATTTCCTGTCTGCTACCGGCGCAGGACCATTCGGTACGGCGGTGCGCTTTAACCTTATAGCAGCGACTGATCAGGCTCGAAAGGCATTGAAGGGACTGGGCACATATGGCTTTATCAAGGGGGCCACGGGATTTATCGTGGGCGCCGTGGGACCTTCCCGGAAGAACATGGAAGACTTTGGCTACATGATGGAAACCGTAATTCTCTTTGCGACTGACATGGGGCTGGGCACATGCTGGCTGGGAGGCAGTTTCACCAGGAGCAGCTTTGCAAAAAAGATTTCCGCGACTGTTGAAGAAGTTGTGCCTGCGGTAACTTCCGTTGGATATATTTTGAAGAAGGAGCAATCGGAGGTCACAATCCGCCAGATTGTGGGAGGACATAACCGGCGGCACTGGGGGAATCTATTCTTCCGGGAGACGTTTGGCATTCCTCTCTCGCCTGATGAAGCCGCCCCCTATGCAGTGCCGCTGGAAATGGTGCGGATAGCACCATCCGCCACAAACAAACAGCCCTGGAGAATTATCAAAGACGGTGATTACTGGCACTTCTATATGCAGCGTACCAGGGGGTATGGCAACAGTCTTACTTTCAAACTCTTAAACATAGCGGATTTGCAGAGGGTGGATATGGGAATCGCCATGTGTCATTTCGAGATGACCGCGGCCGAACTGGGCTTGAAAGGCAAGTGGGTCAATAAGGAGCCAAAGATCGAAAAGCCGGACACCCTTTGCGAATACACCGCAAGCTGGATCGGCGATTTCCTATAGCCTTTCGGATTTATGGCCATTCCGGCGACTGTTCACTTCTCATGAAATGGAACGTATCGCCGAGCAATTTCACACGCACAACAGAAAGCATTGGCGCAGATGATCTTCTGGCCTGCCCTTCTCCTTGACATAAAATCATTTATCTTATACTTACATCACCCGAAAGCTGGTTTTTAGAAAAAATTACCGGTTGTTTCCTGAGGCTGTCACAGGATATTAACCCGGAAAAGTACCAGCATCTTGCGGGGAGGAGAACCATGAATGAAGATTTAACAGAGGCACTATCACCCGAGCTGTGTGTGAGTAAAATATTTGAGATCAGCGGCACAAAATTTGATCCTGATGCTGCCGCTGACCTGTGGCCAAGAATTTTGCAGCATAAATGGCTCATGTCTGAAAAACTCCGTCGGGATGTAGGACTGCGGGTCGCTTGCATCGATTTCCTCGAAAATATAGAGCAAGCCAGTGAAGAATATTTAGCCTATAAAAGGAGGGACATCCTCAATGAGATGGGGGCGCAGACTATCAGAAAAGAAATATGGGACACCATCTCTGATTCTCAACCTCCAAAGCAGCTAGTTCAGAGGAAAATTATACTTCCGTTGACGGAGTTAGGTCTTTCGAAAAAGCATGGAGTAGTCCCTCCAAAGACGATCATTTTCTTTGGACCCCCCGGTACAGGGAAAACTCATTTTGCTAAAGCAATAGCCGGGGCCCTTTCCTGGTGGTTTATTGAGATTGCTCCGAGTATGCTGATGGTTGACGGAACTGAAAAGGTGGGTGCTAATCTGCGTATAATAATGGAAAAGGCACGAAACCTGGAAGAAGCTATCATCTTTATCGATGAGTTTGAAGAGATCGCGGGGAGTCGAGATGACGCTAGCCGGGTTGACAAGTCCATTACAAATGAATTTCTCAAGCAGGTCCCGCAGCTCAAAAACCAGGGAAACAAAATACTCCTCATCTGCGCTACCAATTATATCAGGCAGCTCGATACCGCGCTGCTTCGCCCGGGAAGATTTGATTGTATTATTCCGGTGGGCGGCTTAAACGAAGATGAGAGAAAAACTATTCTGCAACACTACCTTTCCAAGCTTCATACAGGAGAGATAGATCTTGATCGTATAGTAAAAAAGATGACATCCCCGTTCACGCCAGCCGATATGGAATATCTCTTCCAGCAGGTTGCCCAGTTCGCTTTTGAACAGGAACTTGCCACGAAGCAAGATTACCAGGTAACAACGGATACTATTTTTGAGATTATACCCAAAATCCGTCCGTCTCTGACTGATGAGATCATCACTGAATTCGAAAAAGACAGTGTCACCTATTCCCGCTTTTAGATGGCCTGAAAGAGAAGAAAAATAGATATCGCAATATCACGGACTGCCCGCCGCCCTATTTGACCTTATACATCTCTTGATAAAGTTGAAGCTCGATGGCGTCGAAAAAAGTGTCGTACTGTTTTTTCCCGAGGAGCCTCCGCATTTCCCAGCCGTTTGAGATCTTCTTCTCGGTGATGACGGAGAGAACAACTTCACATTCTTTCCAGTTTATCTTTTTTATACGGGCTATGCCCTTGGTCCTCCAGTCATCCTGAATCAGGTAACCGGATTTCACCTCATTCGTCTCCTGATTTATCGTGGCAGTTCCGAATCCCTTTTCTTTGAAGACCTGTGCGATAGCCCGGATGAGCTTGTTTTCGCTGGCTTCATAGACGTGCGTGAATTCATCGGGCTTGGAAATTACTTCTCCCTCTTCCGTACAAGAGGTAAGAAGCAAACCGGTGGAAAAAATTACTGGCAAGAGAAAGATAAATAAAGTTTGGCGCTTATTCATGGCATAAGATAAGTGAGGCGATAGGGGGGACACTCTTGCCAATCAGATCTGCAATTGGAATAGTCCCGATATCCTTTCTTGTACTTGAGACCTTTGAAAATCTGCGCCGGATGTCATTGCTTTGGTGAGCCGCTGCCCCGAGCAGCGCGAAGGGGGCAGCAACGTGTCAATCTTATGATTTATCAACGGTCAATAAGATTTCTCCCGGAGTTTACCGTGAGTAAACCGAAGGGGTCGAAATGACAAGATGGGAAATTTTCAAAGCTCTTATAGCGGTATGGAAACTCTGCTAATAGCGCGGTCTGCCGCCGCCGCCGCCGGGCCGTCT
Organism: uncultured Syntrophaceae bacterium; assembly: GCA_903893135.1. Taxonomy (GTDB): domain Bacteria; phylum Desulfobacterota; class Syntrophia; order Syntrophales; family UBA2185; genus Fen-1135. Next base: position 11,752 of record CAITLA010000070.1, read on the forward strand.
TCCGCCACCGCCTCCACCGCGGCGTTCTTCGGTGCGGGGACGCGCCTCATTGACGTTCAACTTTCGTCCCTTTACCTCCCTGCCGTTCACCCCGCTGATGGCCGCCTGGGCTTGCTCTGCCACCGGCATTTCTACAAATCCGAATCCCTTGGAATGGCCGCTGGACTGGTCCTTAATGATGGACGCGGACGCTACCTCGCCGAATTCTCCAAAAGCCTGACGTAAATCTTCTTCCGTAACAGTGTAAGCCAAGTTACCTACATAGATATTCATAACATCTCCTTCATTTAATTTTAGACATTATATCCGTTTATTTCTCTTTTGTATATTTAATTTATTGCTTTTCTAATCAACGGATACTGCCTTGTTTTCGCTATGTAAAACGGGAATAACTGAAGACAGGCACTTTTCTCTACAGATGCTGCCATCCGTGCCGAAGACTTGAAACAGGCTCTATCACCAGTGCAGGAATCAAATGTCTGTCGTACCCGGGGGCTGTTTGGGGGCTCATACCAAACTACTGATATTCAGTCGCCTGAGTTTTTCAGGACTGATCTGCCGGCTCGACCGATGCCGGCGCCTCATCAGACTCTGTCACCCTGTCTTTCTTGCCTTGTCGTCTTACCATTTTTTCCTTTGCTTTTCGCATGCGCTCAAGTTCTTTTTGCCTCTTAATGAACTTGTTTTGACTCTGCCTTGCCATATTCTACCTGCCTTCGTCCGGGGTGGTCTGTGCCGTTTATGAGGAAATTATTTACAGCCCCAAAAAAACCCAGGGCCCTTTTATAAGCTCCGGGGTAAGGTACTTAGACAAGAACCGGCTCTAAAAGTTGCTATACTATATGCTGCCCCGGCGATTATGTCAAGCGCAAGTCTGAGCGCCAAATCTGACCGGGTGTTTTTAATGAATGCAGCATCAGGGAGGGTATTTTTTATCTGCTTCAACAACATAACCATCGTGTCATCCTTCAGGGCACTGCCGAAAAAGCCTGTGAGCCCGCTGCCGGGCGCGGTCATTTGCAATTGACACTCGGTATCTTTCTCATTATACTCCGTGGGCAAGATAACGCAATTCAATCACAGTCGAGTCAGGCTCCGGTGGGGAACCATGGAATAATGATTGGATTACCGCCTTCGCCGGCATCAAACGCAATGCTATGAAACCTGCAATCAACCATCCTGGAATACCGGGCTCGTCAGGGAGAGCCAGCCTGAGAGTTTATTTGCTTCTTATCACTCTGATCGTCCTTGTCATAATATTCTTCCGCATGCCCCGCCCGTGTCAGGAGCCGCTGACCTACCGCATAGGCACAGTAGACGCACGGTTCGGATTGAGCCGCCAGGAGTTTGCAGATTCGGTCGGGAAGGCTGCGTCAATCTGGGGGAAACCGTACGCCCGCGCGCTTTTCCGGGAGGAGCCTGGCGGCAAGATAGAGATCAATCTCGTCTATGACTACAGGCAGGAAGCTGCGGACAAACTGAAAAAGCTCCACTACGCAATTGGGACCACTAAAGGTGCATATGACGATATGAAGGTTCGTTTTGAAAACCTGAAGGCGGAATACGAAAGGGAAAATTCAGCCCTGGCGAGCGATTCTAATGTGTACCACAAGCGTCTCGGCGCCTACAATGCCGAGATTGAAGCCGGGCGTCAGCGAGGCGCAGTTACGGAAGCTGACTACAGGCGGCTGACGGCGGAGAAGGGCGAATTGAATAACATGCGTGAAAACCTGCAAGCGCGCCAGGAGGAACTCAAGAGGATTGCAGATATCCTCAACAGCATGACCGTTGTTATAAATGATATTGCTACCAACTATAATCTTGAAGTCGTCAAGTCCCAGGATACGGGCAAGAGACTGGGTAGTGAGTTTTCCGGGGGAGATTATGTCAGCAAGGATGGCAAGCAGACAATTACTATCTACCAGTTTGACGATGAGAACAGACTGGTGCGGGTGCTGGCCCACGAATTCGGCCATGCCTTGGGATTGAAGCACAACGATAATCCAACGGCCATAATGTACAGGCTGATGCAATCGGATTCCCTCAGCCTCGCTCCGGATGACCTTGCTGCGCTTAAAGGGCGATGCAGCGATTGAGTTAAGGAATAACCAGGAAACAAACGATGGCAGTCCATGACAAGATCGGGGCGATGACGGAGGAAATGACAAAGTGGCGTCGTGAGCTCCATGCCTGCCCGGAAACGGCCTTTGCGGAAAAGGAGACATCCGACTACGTGGCCGAAAAATTGCTCTCCTTCGGCCTCGATATTTATCGGGGTCTTGCCGGTACGGGCATTGTGTCAACCATCCAGAGGGGCAAGGGAAGTTCGCCGGCCATAGGCCTCCGTTCCGATATGGACGCTCTTGATATTACGGAAGCAACCGGTCTTTCTTACGCTTCCCGCAACGAGGGAAAGATGCACGCCTGCGGCCATGACGGCCACATGGGCATGCTTCTCGGGGCGGCGAAATATCTCGCCGGGAATGATACTTTCCGCGGGACGGTGCACTTCATCTTCCAGCCTGCCGAAGAAAACGAGGGGGGAGGGGGAAGGATGGTCCGGGAAGGGCTCTTCGAGCGGTTTCCCGTCCGGTCAGTCTTCGCCCTGCACAACTTTCCCGTTATGCCGGAAGGGACGTTCGCCATCTGCAAGGGCCCCATGATGGCGGCCTACGATGTCTTTGCGATAGAGATTACCGGGAAGGGCGGCCACGCCGCCACCCCTCAGAATGTGAAGGACCCGATCCTCGCATCAGCTTATCTGGTAAATCTTTTCCAAAGCGTAGTGAGCCGCGATATTAATCCGATGCAGGCGGCTGTGGTCAGTGTCACGGAAATCCGCGGCGGCACCTCCTACAACATAATCCCCGATACGGTCAGGCTCCGGGGGACGACGCGTCATTTCCTCCCCGCAGTGCAGGACCGGGTGGAAGCGCGCATGCGTGAGATATGTGCCGGCGTGTCAGCCTCTTTTGGCGTTGCCGTTGACTTGGTCTATGAGAGACGCTATCCACCGCTCGTCAATACGGATCAGGAGACTGAGGAGGCCGTCCGGGCCGCGACCATGGTCGCGGGAGAGGGACGGGTCTTAACCGACATAACACCTGTCATGACCTCGGAGGATTTTGCCTTCCTCCTCAAGGAGAAACCGGGAGCATACATGGGGATCGGTGGTGGAAATCCAAGGGAAAGTGGCCGGCTGCACCAGGCCCTGTATGATTTCAACGACCGGATATTGCCCGTGGGCGCGAGCTACTGGGCGACTCTCGTGGAGACGCTGCTGCCGAAGTGAAAGTGTTACACCTCTCCGCTGTCATTCCCGCCCCCGATAATGACATTCGAGGGCAGGCTCTGGCGGGAATCCAGATGTAGCGCAGGACTTTAGTCCTGCCGATATAGCTACATAACTCTAGATTATGCATAAACTAAAGCCTATACATCGCGATCTTTTTATTTCCTTTTTTCTTGTCCTGGTTACCGCTGCCGTATTCTGGCAGGTGAGCAGCTTTGACTTCGTCCGTTATGATGATGATAAATATGTCGCCGAGAATCGCCATGTACAAGCGGGACTGACAAGGGGCGGCATTGCCTGGGCATTCCTTTCCGTCTATGCCAACAACTGGCATCCCCTGACATGGCTCTCGCACATGCTGGACTGCCAGCTCTTCGCGGCAAATCCGGCCGGCCACCATCTCACCAATTTATTTTTCCATATCATAAACACGCTTCTGCTTTTCTTTGTTCTAAAGCGGATGACGCATTTTCCCTGGCGGAGCGCCTTTGTGGCCGCGCTGTTTGCCATCCATCCCCTCCACATTGAATCTGTGGCCTGGGTAGCAGAGCGCAAGGATGTGTTAAGCACATTATTCTTCATGTTAACCATCTGGGCGTATATCCGCTATGTGGAGCGTCCGGGCATTTATCGTTATCTTGCGATTCTTTTATTTTTTGTCTTAGGGCTCATGTCTAAACCGATGCTGGTGACTCTGCCCTTCGTTTTGCTTCTCTTGGATTTCTGGCCCCTTGGCCGTTTGCACTTAGAAGGGCCAGTCTTCAATAGAGATCCAAATGACATGAAAGCACTGGATTCCCGCCTGCGCGGGAATGACAAAAAGGGTGCAGCTGTCGGAAATGGGAATGGAAAAGGATCAGGCATGGGACTGATCATTGAAAAGATTCCCCTGTTCATCCTCTCAGGCGCATCCATTTGCGTTACACTTTTTGCGCAGTGGTCAGGCATTGCCCCGGTCGTATCGCTGCCGCTTGCTACAAGGATCAGTAATGCCCTTGTTTCTTATATTTCCTACATGGGGAAAATGATATGGCCTCACGATCTGGCAGTTTTCTATCCCTATCCGGAGAGCATTCCCTTATGGCAGGTCGGTGGCTCTATTATGCTGCTGATTCTGATTACCGCAGTTGCCGTGCGTTTGAGGAGGAGTTGCCCCTATGTGATAGCAGGGTGGTTATGGTATCTGGGAGCTCTCGTGCCTGTCATCGGATTGGTGCAGGTCGGATACCAGTCCATGGCGGATCGGTACACGTATCTGCCCATGATCGGACTGTTTGTGGCAATCGCCTGGGCGGCGCCGGATTTGCTGGCCCGCTGGCGTTTCCAGCGCATTGCACTTACCACACTCGCAGCGTGCGTGATTGCGGCTCTGATGACAGTATCGCTGTTTCAAATCCGCTATTGGCAAAACAGCATGACCCTGTTTGCACGCGCCCTGAGTGTCACAAAAAATAATTTTGTAATCGAAACCAACATGGGTGCATCTCTGGCGGAACAGGGCAAATTCGGGGAAGCCATTGCCCATTATCAAGAGGCTTTGAGAATCAAGCCGGATGATTTTGAAGCCCGTTACAATCTGGCCAATGCCCTGGCGAAGCAGGGAAAACTGGAAGAGGCCGTTTCTAACTATGCCGGGATTCTGCAGACACGGCCCGCTGCGGCCGTTGTCCACAACAACATGGGCATAGCATTGTCTCAATTGGGAAGAACGGGCGAGGCCGTTGATCATTTCCGCGAAGCGCTCCGCATAAAGCCCGATTTTCAGGATGCAGGAGCGAACCTGGAAAAGGCGCTCATGGGGCAGACAAAAACGAAAAAAACAGTTCCCGAAAAAGTGGCTATTCAACCGGCGGACCCGAATAGTGCCGAAGGTCAGCTGCGTATGGGCCTGTCTCTTTTTCAGGATGGCAGGGCTGATGAGGCCATCCCCAAGTTTGAAGAGGCGCTCAGGCTAAACCCGAAGCTCGTGGCGGCACATATCTCGCTGGGTTTGATCATGGCGCAGAAGCGCAACCTCGACAAGGCTATAGATCATTTTCGCAAGGCTCTCAAGATTAAACCTGATATTGCCGAAGTCCACAACAGCCTTGGCGTGGCTTTAACATATAAGGGAGCTTTGGATGAGGCCGTGAAACATTTTGAGACGGCACTGAAGATCAATCCGAGATTTGCGAAAGCGCATAACAGCATTGCCGTGGCGCTTGCGCAGAAAGGCAGGACAGACGAGGCAATCAGCCACCTCAGGAAGGCTTTGCAGATACAGCCCGATTATGAAGAAGCAAAAAAGAATCTGACCATTCTGCTCAATATGCAGGGCAAGTAATACGGCGTACCTGAAGGTACGCCACTACGTTAGCCAGGAGAAACTGCGGTAATTGAGGAGAGCGCGGTTCAGTACGTGTAGGTAATGGCGCCGCCGGCAGAGAATCTTTCGGAATATTGTCCTTCGACGTTCAGGCGGAATCCCTTGGCGAGTGGCAGGTCTATTCCCGCAAATCCTCCCGCGTTTGTCTTATTCTTAATCGTAGTATCCGCTGTTGAAAATTGAAGACCCGGCACGTTCGTGGACAAAGATGCCGTTCCTTCCGAATAATAGACATAGGGTCCGGCATAGAGCCTTATGCCGTAAGGGACGGTGGCCTGAAAACCAATGCCGAAATTCACATCCCACAGATCTTGCACAGTGAGGACCGCCCTATAAGGAGCGCCGCCGCTGGTTCCCGAAACATCATCTTTGAGACTGTTGAAGGAATATGTTCCCTGCACAAAGGCCCCCATTCCGAAGGTCTTGCCAAAAGGATAGAACACTTTTGCTCCCAGAGTGCCAAAAAATTTCCAGTTCTCGTCAAAATCATTATTGGATGTCGTAGTCAAAGCGTTTGTAGAGCTGAAGGCATCCTGGATTTTCAGATTCGATACACCTATGCGCGCATATATGTCCCAGCGATTTTGCGCGCCGTAGCCTGCTTCCGAGTAAACCTGATCCTGCCTGGTTACGAATTCTGTGCCATTCTTGTATCTGTCTTCATGATGCCAGTAGCCGATGGCCGTGTGTAATCCTCCCGCCTCTCTTGCGATGGGTTGAGGTGAACCAAAAGGCCCGCCGGCCGCGGCGATTCCATGGATGGCGAGAGTCATGAATACTGATATCGCGATTATTCTGAGAGCTTTCGTATGAATTCCTCCATCTTAATTACTTCCCCCTTTACTAAAGGGGGCGATAAAAAGTAGAGATTGCCATGTCGCTGCGCGCCTCGCAATGACCCCCGTCATCTCTCCATCCTCATTCCACTGGGAGCAAGTTCATCTATCTGCGCACCTTTCTTCATCCTTATCTTTTTCCAGCGATACTGGACGTAGGCGTCGCGGAGCGACACGTAGGGGTCGATGGCTGCCTCTTTGAGAGCCTCATAGTCGCCGATCCTGAGAGATGTCCTATTCACCTCCTCGTATGACCTGAATATGGGCCCTACATACCAGGGAGCGATCTCACTCATATAGGAGGGGGGGTAGAGGAAATATTCACCGGCTATCACAACAGAATCCCGCACGCTCGAGGGTCCCGCGAGGGGCCAGACAATGTAGAAACCCTGACCCACTCCCCATACTCCCAGTGTTTGTCCCAGGTCCACATCCTGTTTCTGGAGATTCAAGTCCTTGCTGGACGCGGGGTCCATCAGTCCTCCGATGCCCCAGACGGTGTTTACCGTGAATCGTCCGACTTCCGTGGCCGCGCAGTTTATGTCCGCCTGCAGCAGGCAACTCACAAAACGGACCGGGAATCCCAGGTTGGAGAAGAAATTCTTTACGCTCACCCTGGCTTCTTCGGGGACGACTGCTTTGTATCCCTGCGCCACGGGTTTGAGCAGCCAGAAGTACAGCTTATCGTTGAATTCGAACATGGCCCGATTGAAGGGCTCGATGGGATCCGCAATTGTTGGAGCCTGTTCCTCCTTGCCTTCCTCCGTGTAATCAATGTTAGTATCGTTATTGACAGTTCCCTTTTCAGAATTTACCGGCGTCTCCGGGGATTTGACCGTTGCCTCCGGTGGTTTCGGAGGAACCTCGTCTGAGGTGGAAGCAACGAGAATCGGCTGCGGTTGCGGGGATGCAGCCGGTGATGCAGGTGACGATGCGACTTGGGGCGTGTGAGCACATCCCACGGTAATTAAGGCAAACAGCAAGACCGCAAACGAGAAAGATTTCATGAGATGGGACCACTCTTCAGAGGTTTGTTGTTGCTTCTCACACCCTATTGCGCCTTCACCTTTTTTCGCAGGATTTCAAGCAACTGTTCGGGTGTATTTTTTGCCAGGATGTCATTAAACTGGGTGCGGTAATTCTGCACCAGGCTCACATTCTCTATGCTAACGTCGTATACCTTCCAGGCGCCATCTTTCAGGATGACCCTGTAAAAAATCGGGATTTCCTTCGATGCGGTGACGACTTTCGTCCTGACCTCTGCCATGTTGCCGGAGGTCATTGATTCTTTGGTAAACTCAATTTTCTCGTTGGTGTAAGAAAGGATCCTGTCGGCGTATGCCTTCTCCAAAACCTGTTCGAACAGCTTAACAAACTCCTGGCGCTGAGCGGCATTCAGTTTGTTCCAATTCATCCCCAGGGACCGCCTGGAAAGTTCGACTTCATCGAACATGTTTACATAGATGGCCCGGAGTTTGTCTTTCTTCATCTCCTTGGCAGACGGGGCTTTAAGCTTTGGATCGCGCAATACATCGAGGACCTGGTCGGCATTTACCTTAACCGTCTCGAGCGGCGTGCCGGCATATACCGGGAGGGATATGAGCAGGAGCAGCAGGATGCTTACTCCAACGAACAGTCGCTTCATGGCTTTACCTCAGAATTTTTTTTGGCATCATCCGTTTTTTTCACCTCGCCGAAGGCATACTTGCCGATAAGCTCTGCAATGTCCACGGCGGGCTGTGTCTCTGTAATGGTTGCACCGGTCTCAAGGAGAGTGCCTGCGCCACCGGGATCGATGCTGACGTACTTGTCACCGATCAGCCCTTCTGTTTTCACAGAAGCGATGGCATCGTCATAAATCTTGACGCCCTTCTTTATCCTCATTTCCACAACTGCCCTTTGATCGGCCTGATCCATGGAAAGCTGCTCCACCCGTCCGATCTCCAGCCCCAGCATATTTACAGGGTTGCCGATTCTCAGTCCGGACACGGACGTGAATCGCGCGAAGATAGAGTAGGAGTTGTCGCCGGGCAAAGATACGTGGCCAAGTTTTACGCTCATATACGCTATACAGAGCAGTCCGAAAACGACGAATATGCCGACAATTGTTTCCATGAGGTACTTTTTCATTTGCTCACTCCTCGGCGGCGCACCGTAGCCGTCCAATTTCTTTCTGCTTACTTTCAGCAGATGCTATAATGGTTTCTATTTCTGCAATGGGCTGTCCCTGGGCAAGTCCGGCGAGGATGGTGAAGTCAACGCACGTCCCCGGTGCCGCCTTCTCGCGGGCCCCCGCCCAAATTTCACGAATTCCGTGCTCCTGAAAATCCTTAATAAAATCCTCCAGCATATCCTCAGCCTCTTCCAGTTCCGAATGGGGAAGGACCGTAATGAATTCATTGATGCTGCGGCGGGTGGAAAAGCCCCCTATGGCGCCAAAGTGCTTATCGATATACACTCCCATAGACTGTATAGCCTCCTGTGCTGATTCGTGGCCCATGCCCGCAATGATGGCATCCAGCGACTCCAGCTTAAAAACCGCGACACAGTATGTATCCCTGAGGGATCTACGTTTCATCTGACCATGATACTGAAGCTTGAACTGCCGCCTGGAGTGCAGACCCGTCAATTCCTTTTGCAGGCCTTCCAGGCTGTGGATAACCTCGTCTTTGAAAGGGTGGTCGAAGTTTTCAAGCTCCTCCGGAGTGCCCTGAAAAACGATATCGTGGCCGTAGAGGGCAAGAATGCGGTTCGAGATAAAGTACACGTCGGGAATCTCATGGCTGACCACGATAGCTGTAAATCCGAATTTTCTCTGGTACTGGGCAATCATGCTCAATATCGCATTTTTCCGCACAGGGTCCTGGCCGGAAGTGGGCTCGTCAAAGAGGACAATACTCGGGTCTATTACCAGAGCACGGGCCAGGGCGGCCCGCTTTTGCATGCCCCCCGATAGCTCGGAAGGAAACTTGCGGGCTGAGTCGGTGAGTTCCGTCTGTTCTATTCTTGCCATAACCCTGCGGTCGATTTCAGCTTTTGTCAGGTTCGTCGTTTCCCGAAGAGGCAGGGCGATATTTTCATAGACCGTCATGGAGTCGAACAGGGCGTTGTCCTGAAACATGTAGCTCATCTGGGCCAGGGAGGCATCCACCTCTCTCTTGCTCATCCCGTTGAGCGGTTTACCCCGGAAGAGAATGTTCCCTTCGTCGGGCTTCAGGAGCCCTATGATATGCTTGAGGAGAACCGTCTTGCCTCCGCCGGAGAGTCCGATGATGGTCGTCACCTCTCCCTCATATATTTTGAGGTTAACGCGCTCGAGGATAGTCCGCCTTCCGAAGCGCTTCGTGACATTTTTGAATTCAATCAGTGGAGTATCCATGGGTCTCTCTATAACAGCAAGGAAGTTACTATATAATCCGTCACAAGAATGAGTACGCAGGAAAGCACGACTGCCGAGGTGGTGGAGAGTCCTACGGCCTTGGCCCCATGGCTGTCCTGGCGCATGTGTGCGAAATAGCCCTGGTAACAGCAAACGGTCGAGACGATGACGGCAAAAACCACTGCCTTGATAAAACCGTCTGTGAGGTCTTTCATATCCAGGCTGGCCTGGACGCGATGTAAGTAGGTGCCGCCGTTAGCGCCCAGGAGCACCACTGCCGAGACGTAGCCCCCGATGATGCCGATGAGGTCAAACAGCGCCGTGAGCAGGGGAAAGCTGATGATCGCAGCGACAATTCTTGGACTGATGAGATACCGCATTGGATCAATACGCATCGTATCCAGGGCGTCGATCTGCTCGGAGATGCGCTGTACACCAATCTCCGCGGTGATGGCGGAGCCGGCTCTCGCTGTAATCATGATGGCCGTGAGAACGGGCCCCAATTCCCTTACCAGTGACAGAGCCACCAGTGTGCCGATTGCCCCCTGTGCGCCCAATTTAACGAGGGCATGGTAAGACTGGAGACCGAGGACCATGCCCGTGAAGAAGCCGACGAGCACGATGATCGTCGTGGAGCTCGCTCCTATGTAATAGAGCTGCTGGATTATCTTGGATAGCTGCTTGTGCCAGAATGTTTTCACCAGGGCAAGAACGAGAAAAATTGCGGAGGCCCCGGAATTGTTGACCCAGCTTATCGCTGTCCTGCCGGCTGCGGTGAATGGCGACAGCAGCAGCTTGACAAGCCGCCAGGCAGTTTTGCTTTCCGTACCGCTCTGACTCTTTGCACTGAGTTCCATAGAATTTGAACTTAAGTATTTAGAAAACGTGGTATTTTTTCAAAAAAAGCATGAAGAGTTCTTACGAATTTTAATTACTATCAATATTCCTACCTTAAGGCAACCAAAATATCACTGATTTTTCAAGAAGCATTCTTGTCTCGCTTCGTCACTGCGAGGGGGGCTATAGCCCGACGCGGGGTCTCAGAGCTTGCCGCGCACACTGCGTATATGCGGACATAAATGTCCACGCTACATTTCCCCTTTGCAAGGTGAAACAAATCCCCCGTTGCCCCCTTTGTCAAAGGGGGCGAAAAGAAAGACATTAACTCTGGATTCCCGATCGAGTCGGGAATGACAACGGGAGGGGTTGGAATGACGTACGGTTTAGCTTTCCACGCACACTGCGTGTGCTTACAATCAGCTTGACATCAGGGCGCATTCTCATTACATTGCATCGACTTCGTAGACAAAAAAATCGGAAGTAATTCATGTTCAACGATATGAAAAAATATATAATCGCGACCCGTCCCTGGTCATTCACGATGTCCCTCATTTCCGTTTCCGTGGGGACGCTTCTGGCCGCCGAAGAGGGGTCCGTTTCCTGGTTATGGTTTGTCGTGACCGCAATCGGCATCACCCTTTTCCACGCCGCCGCGAATTTGATCAACGATTATTTCGACACCCTCTACGACATCGACCAGCAGGATTCGCCTACGGCGAAATATCGGCCACAGCCCATCATCTCTGGCATGCTCACGCCCCGCCAGACCATGATTGAAGCCTCTGTCTTTTTGGTCTTAACAATCGCTATCGGCATGACAGCGGCCGTGATCCGTTCCTGGCATATCCTGTGGATAGGGCTTATCGGCCTTTTCACGAGCATCTACTATACGGCCGGTCCGGTGAAGTTCAAGTACCGAGCCCTCGGCGAGGTTGCCGTCTTTACGATGTGGGGCCCTCTCATGATCGAAGGCGCCTACGCCGTGCAGCGCCAGGCTCTTTCCATGAAGGCCTTGTATGTGTCGGTTCCCTTCGGAGTCCTCGTCGCCCTCGTTCTCTTCGCCAACAACATGAGAGACATCGCCTACGATTCACGCCATAACGTCAAGACAGTGAGCATCATGCTGGGAAGCCGCAACAGCTACATCCTCTTTGCGGGCCTCATCGCGCTGGCCTACGCGTATGTCCTCGGCATGATCCTTACAGGAATCATGAGCCTCTGGGGACTGCTGATCTTCCTCTCTATACCCAAAGCGGTAAATCTTTTGAGAACCTTCAAGAAGAAGATCCCCGATATGGCCGACGCCTTGACTGCCCAGTTTGATACAGTTTTCGGCGTTCTCCTTATGATGGCTATTTTCTGTGAAGCCCGGATTATCTTGTAATTGCCGCCCTTCCCAATCACTAAATTTTTTCTCACAGTTATGATTACATAAAAAAAGCCACCTCACTGGAATGTGAGGCGGCTCGGAGATGGTGTCTGTAGATGCAGATCTGCTTCTACGCTGCTTTGGAGGGGTGCTGCATGCTATAGCAGGTCCTTCCACATTTCTTTGTAGACGCCGCTGCAGAGGATTAAGTCATCTACCTTCTCAAAATACACGTGCTTTACCAGATCCTCTTTGGTGACGGGGTTGTACCACTTGTAATCCACAAAGCCGCTGCCCTTCTTGTCGGCGACTTCGACGATCTCGCGGATAAAACTCCTGCCGTCGGAATCTTTGACGTCAACGAAGTCCTGCCCTATGTATTTCTCATTGACCCCGTGTGACAGCATCGTCCCTTTGAGGTTCAACACAAAAACATACTGCTCGCCATCGATGAATGGTCCTTTGGGATTGGTGAACTCTGCCAAAGCAATCGCCTTGCCTGTTTTCTTGTAGAACGCTTTTGCCTTCGTCACGAACTCTTTCGCTTCTTTTCCTGATGCTCCGTACATATGCTTTACCTCCTTATTCTGATGATTAATAAAGTTTAATTTTGCAAGCCAACGTTGATCTTGCCACGCGCCGCTTTCAGACTCCCGGCTGATATTCGCGGTAATACCTCTTCTCTTAGGACTGGAACCTATTTCTTCGAGTGTCCTTTTAAGATCCACCCAGACGGAATGAGAAATCAGGCCGTACTCTCTGAGGACGTGAACGAGACATAGGCCCATGGCGCTGCCCTGCGGCTCCGCGCTTTCTGTATCCCAATAGAGGTGGACACTCACGTCATTGTTAACTACCGCACTGTGATAGAGCTTTACTTCCTTCATGTCGCCGTTGTCGCCTAAGTCCTTTATGAGTTTCATGATTTTCCCTTCCACTACTTCCGGGTTCTTGTCGGCAATACGAAGCTTTATTTCCTCCATCCACTGCATTCACTTGACCTCCGCTTGAGTCTGTCTTATGCATGAGCATAGAGCGTGCCAGAAAATAAATGTATTAATATCAATGAGTTGTATAAGAGCAGCATTATTAATTGCGAATAGTCACAATAACACTTGCGCTATTTCACAACAGTGTGCTAAATTGCGAAATAGAACAACCTACAGATGTCATTCCCGCCCCCGATAAATACATTCGAGGGCAGGCTCCAGCGGGAATCCAGAATTACTGTCATTGCGAGCACACGCAGTGTGCGCGGCAATCTCTGAGACTGCCACGTCGGGCAACAGCCCTCCTCGCAGTGACAAAAAATAGTCTGTCATTCCCGACTTGATCGGGAATCCAGTATTCATATCATTGAATTTTCAGTTGAGGATTAACCCATGCCCATAGACGAAAACGAATTCTTTCGTCAGGTGACAGTTCTCGTATGCAGCAGTCTCGATCTGGAAACGGCGTTGCAGCGGACGCTCAACTATCTGGCGCATTTTATGCCCGTGGACAGCATCTTTCTGCACCTCTACGAAAATAGCCTCGGCGCGATTCGCACGGTCACCGAAGTTACTGCCACGGAGACGAAGACCATGGACAAGATAACGTCCCTGACCCGCGAAGGCCGGAACAGTTTTGAAAAGCCCGGCGTACCGAATGTAAGAATCGTAAACCGTCCCGAAACAGATCCTGTCATCAAAAAAATTGCCGAATCTTTCAAGATGCCGAATTCCTCCGCATTGGTAATGCGCCTCGTCATCGAAGGCGAGCGATTGGGTTCCCTCACCCTCACTGCAGACGGGAAGGACAGATATACGGAGGGACATGCCCGGCTGTTCTCTCTCCTCAATGAACCATGTGCAATGGCTCTCTCCAATGCCCTCACGCATCAGCAGCTCCTCCGCCTGAAAGACATGCTGACCGACGACAACCGTTATCTCAATCAGGAGTTGATCCGCATGGCTGGCGATGAGATCATTGGTACGGACTTCGGCTTGAAGGATGTCATGGAAATGGTGAGAAAGATATCGCCCCTCGAAAGCCCGGTGCTGCTCTTGGGAGAAACAGGAGTGGGGAAGGGAGTCATAGCGAGCGCCATCCACTATCTCTCTCCCCGGAGGAAAGGCCCGTTCATAACCGTCAACAGCGGCGCCATTCCGGAGACGCTCATAGACAGCGAACTCTTCGGGCATGAGAGGGGGGCCTTCACGGGAGCCATCGAGCAGAAGCGCGGACGCTTCGAGCGCGCGGATCACGGGACCATTTTTCTTGACGAGATCGGAGAACTTCCGCCGCACGCCCAGATCCGGATGCTCCGCGTCCTTCAGGAAAAAGAGATCGAGCGCGTGGGAGGGACAAAGGCCATTCCAGTGGACATAAGAATTATTGCCGCCACCCACAGGAACCTCCAGGACATGGTCAGAGAAAAACAATTCCGTGAGGACCTGTGGTTTCGTATAAATGTATTTCCCATCAGGGTGCCGCCGCTCAGGGAGAGAAAAGAGGATATCCCGTCCCTCGTCTATCATTTCATCAACAAGAAGACGAAGCAGTTGAAATTGAATGTTGCCCCGGAACCCTCGCCGGGAGCGATTGACCGCCTGATGGCGTACCACTGGCCGGGCAATGTCCGGGAGCTGGAGAATGTCGTGGAGCGCGAGTTGATTCTGAACAAGGGAGAGCCGCTGACCTTCAGGATTCTTGCCGGGGGCGACGATATGTTTCCGCCCGAGACTCTCGCGGCCCTTGCGGACGAACCATTAAATCTTGATAAAGCGACGGCCCTTAATATACGGCGGGCCCTGCAAAAGGCAAGCGGCACCGTACACGGGCCTGGCGGCGCGGCCGCCATCCTCGGCATCAACCCGAGCACACTAAGAAGCAAAATGAAAAAGCTGGGAATTCCCTATGGAAGGAAACGCGGCTGATCATGCCGTACCGCTCTTCTTCCCCCCTTTTATAAAGGGGGTGAGGAAAGGAAAGTCTGTCATTCCCGACGCGCCAAGCCTGCCCCGTACTTGATACGGGGGGAATCCAGAATTACGGACGGTAAACGGGATATCATGTCCATCAAGGTGGAGGAACTTAATCAGCGTTGTCCGATCTAAATCGGGAGCCGTTTTGAGGTGTAAAAGGCGAGAGAGTTCCAGGCGTAAAGGATGATTTCAGACATCCTTTCGCTTCAACCAGGCATCCTGATATAACCTGCCGATACAGGCAAATATGGCCAGGAAGAACAGCCCGAACATAAAGTTGGGAGAAGTACCCAGAAGCGCATCCAGTTTGTAACCCGCATAGAGGAAGAGGAAAGAGGCAATCACAATCACAAACCCCCACGAGCTCAGCATAAAAATCGCTTTGTACATTTTGCGGTCTTGGTGTGTCGAGTGAGTCGCTAACATGGCCTTATCCTCCTTTCCCTTCAGGGTTGA
>CAITLA010000071.1 GCA_903893135.1 uncultured Syntrophaceae bacterium
CGAAGGGAATGCTTGAGAGCCTTTTTTAACGCATCGAGTCCCATATCCTCGAGACTGATCTCTACAAAATGCCGTACCTTAACGGTACCGTCATAATCCCTGCCAAGGGCGGCAGATATAACCTCCCGTGTTTTCGGATTGGTGGATATTTCATGGTTGGCTATCTTCATCCTGCTGTAGCAGGATGCACAACTGACAACCATATCAAGGCCCATATCCTTCACTTTCAATAGATTGGCAGCGGCAAGCGATACGGACAGATCATGATCAACCTGGTGAGCCATGGTCGAGCCGCAGCATAACCAGCCATCGGGTTCGATAAGTTCGATCCCGAGGCCGCTGGTAACGGTCATAGTCGACAGATATAGGTCGCGGGCTGTTGATTCCGCCGAACATCCCGGGAAATACGCGTATTTCATTCTACTTTTTCCTTGCCTTCTCTAAGTTTTTGAATATCTGCTTAACCATCTTTTTATCAGCTCCATGCGAGGGCAGAAGCGCGATTTTCCCTTTTTTCAGAATCATGGGGACTTTATCCATGTCTTTCATATAGGATGATGTGCCTGCTTTATAAAGGGCCATTGCCCCTAGGTCATAGGTCCGACCGAAGGTCTTAATGGTCCCCAATAACAGCTTGTTCATCAACGGCATGTCCCCGTCCGGTTTCGCGGCGCCCGTCTCTGCTGCCATGACCCGCAGGGCATCCATAACCCCCGCCATGTTTATTTCCATGGGGCAGCGGCTGTAGCAGGTTGCACATGACACACAGGTCCATATGATTTCACTGTCAAGCAGCTCTTCCCCGGCTCCCATTTGCAGCTTCTTGATTATTTCCGAGGGAGAGGACGATGTATATTCGGACACGGGACACCCATTGGTACACTTTTTACATTGAAGGCAGGCATTGATATCAATTCCCGATATCTCCTTAACCCGATCGATGATTCCCTTTGTGATGGCTTCTTTTTTTATTCTTATCGGCATATTGTTTTTCAACTCTTCCGGGTAATTAGAATCATGGGACCTTCAGAAGGTCTGATGCACTTATTTATTGAGCGGCGGCAATGCCGGTCGAATATGAGGCTTCTTCTTCCAGAAATTCGTCGTCAATCAAATCATCGTCCAGATCTTCCGCAATTTTCCCTGCTGCGTACGGTACCACTTTTCTATAGACCTGCTGGGGGCTTCGTTTCTCGCCGTTTACCTTCAGCAGGTCTTCAATTCTGATATCAAAGAGACGTTCATTCTCCTCAAGATATGGGAGGATGAGTTCCCAGTCCTTTTTATTCAACTGCTCAATCATGCCGCCGTTGAGTTGCTGGTCGATCAAGGTTTTGTCTGGATCACGGACATAGATGGCTCCTCCCGAGGCCAGGGAAAATATATTGCTGCCCGGATAGGGTTCTTCCATCAGAATGACACCGCCATCGTCGTCGAATTTAATACCGTTCAAGATAACAAAACCGCCGTCATTATGAGGATCGCCCGCCATGAAGGACTCGCCCAGGAAGTCGAGGCACGTGCCGTTGATGACGCCCCTGGGTTTTCCGACGGAGTTGATCAGGGGTCTGCCAGCCGCATTTCCCATCACATATATTTCCCCGCCCTTGGCGCCATAGAGGAATGTCTGACCGACGTCTCCGTATATGACCAACTTCCCGCGCTTGATAATCTGTCCCAACTGGTCCTGGGCGTTTCCGTGAACCGTAATCGTCATCCCGTCGATTCCGGACGCCAGGTAGTCGCCTGAACTGCCATAGACATCAATGGAGACATTGTCGGTCTCTGGTCCGAGACCGTTGCCGATAAACCTCTGACCAACACATCCGAAGGTAACGAAACGCCGCCACCCTTTCATGTAAGCGTCCATCAGGAGAGAGGCATCGCTCTGATCCCCTTCCGGAGGGAAACCGAAAGCGTTGATTACCAGGGTCGTTTCATTCTGCTTCGGGGCGCGTAACGCACCGCGGGTATTGAAATCTATTAATCGGTAGCTGTTGCCTGGAGCATCCTGCTCATGATCAAGCCGGGGAGGACTCTGAAACAGCCTCGAGATCTCGCTTCTCAGGATGTGGAGGATGTGGCTTCGTTTCTTTGTTCCGGTTGGATAGCGGTAATCGTTGAGCATGGTCAGTGCTTTTATCGCGATATCAAACGTATTCGTACTTTTTGCGTTCTCCGTAATCATTCTGCAAGCGGCACGTAGATCGTCATAACTCCAGACGGAAATATGATCGCGAAGATACCGGAAAAGACCCACCGCATCACTTTCCATAAGAGCCCTGATCTTCTTTTCAATGCCGGCGTCCAATTGATGATTCAGATAAGTTTCCGATGCGAAATCATACGGTTCAGTACCCGTCGGCAGCGATATGGGCTTGCCGAATTTGTCGGTGCATGTCATCCGCAACCTGCCGGACTCCCTGGTGAGATTGAAAATGAAGGCCCCTCCGTCGGTATGGCTCCCGCCGCGGGCGTTCCAGAAACGGTCGGCAACGGGACATATCCTGATATCGTCCTTGGAAAGACTGAGAAGCGTAGCGTCAATAGCCTGTTTCTCCGAAGCGATGAGCCCGACCTGCACCTCTCCGTCGCTGAAGGCGAAAACCTGTGGACGCAGCATGGCTGTATCCGTGATGCCTAAAAGCTGGAACTGTTCCTGAGCGATATCGTTCCGGGCAATAATAAAAAACCAGGGTCCGTCGGGAGAACCATGAATATGCGTGGCCTGTATTGCTCTGTACAGTTTCTGCTTTGCTTCCGGAAGACGGTCAAAGTCCAACTCGGATGTGGGGGCCAAGGCTTCGAAAATGTGTTCGAGGGAATAATGGTATGTCCGGCTTAAAAGATCGAAAAGCAGGACCGATACCTCCGTATCGGTAAGAAATTGCGGCCGTATGTTTCGCTGCAGCAGGTGCTCGGTAACAGAATGATAATTGGCAAAGTCCCCATTGTGGACCAGGGCGATATTGATACCGGTAAAGGGGTGGGCGCCGGCCGGGTGCCAAACACGTCCCTTGGTCGGGAAGCGCTGGTGGGCGATCCAGACATGGGCGCACAGGTCCCTGACTTTATAATAATCAACGATGGCTTCGGCAAATCCGACTACCTTAAGGATCATGATGTTTCTGCCGTGAGAGAGGACAAAAGACTTTTTATCGCCGACAGCGGAGTAATTCATCTGATTGAGCTTGAAGCTGTTTTGGTTGACGTACTCGTCTTCGGCTTCACGGCGGTTTATGTTCTCAAGTTTATGATCCCGAATAAAATGATCGAGGACGTCTTTCTTCACCCGCACGAAATAGCGGCACACATCGGGGGGTTTCACTTCCAGTCCCGGGATCGTTTTCCAGTCGTCAACCGTATCGAGCATGCGCGAGGCGGCAACATCAAAGTGAGGAAAGATAAAATCATTTTCTACCTTGTCCTTGGCATCCGGCTCAAGGAAGGCAATATGCAGCATGTAATGATCTTCCAGAATTTCGCGGCTGATACCCAGTTGTTCCGGCACGAATCCGACTGCCGCGATGCCGCCGCCTTTCCCATTCCCACGGTTGTGCATCTGCTTTGAGGGCTCATAGATATGTTTGCCGGGAATGGGCTCGGTACAGCAGAAACCGACAACACCGCACCCTCCCTCTTCTTCGCTCTTCCTGACCGTTGCCGGTAGATCGAATCCGTCGATTAGTTTCTTTTTAGAGTCCATCAGACGTTGTATCAAGTCGTTATTCACACTTCATGCTCCACAACTGCATTCGTATAATCAAGATGCATCAGGAGATCGGAACGTCCCCTGAGTTCGGATACGCTTCTCAAGCCCAACCGGCGGAGAATACTGACGATTTCGTTTCTCCAGGCGTTATAGGTGTTAATCACCCGCTGGGCTCCCCATTCAAGATTTATTTTTTCTGCCAGCACCTTATCTGTCGTTGCGATACCACGGGGACACCCACGACCCGTCGAACAGCGATTGCATCGGACGCATCCCAGTGCCACAAGTTCCGCCGTGCCGATGACAACGCCGTCGGCGCCGAGGGCGATGGCCTTGGCGACGTCGTAAGGGTTGCGTATCCCTCCACTGGCCACAAGCGTCACCTGATCCCTTGCGCCTTCAGCTACGAGGAAATTGTGTACCTTGGAAATGGCGTATTCGATTGGCATGGCGATATTTTTCTTCGCGATGTCCGGTGCTGCGCCCGTACCGCCGTAACCACCGTCCAGGTGAATAATATGCGTTCCCGCAGAGTAGCTTCCCACGGCAACCATGTCCACATCGTTGGGTGTCGATACCTTCGTCGAGATCAGCGCCCGCCTGTTGATATGCTTGACCCAGTCGATATGCTTCTGATGGTCTTCGATGGAATAGACGCTGTGAAACGGAAAAGGAGAAAACAAGGATATCCCGATGACGGTCTCCCGCATTTTGGCGACGGCCGGTGTAAGTTTATCTCCCAACAGGTGTCCCCCCAGGCCGGGTTTTGCGCCCTGGGCGTATTTAAATTCCACAATAGGAACGCGTTGAATGGTTTCTTCCCGGACGCCAAAAAGGCCAGTGGCGACCTGTGTGATCATATGATCATCGTAAGGCCTCATCCGTTCCATGTAACCACCTTCGCCCGTACACGAGAAGGTATTCCACGCCACGGCTGCCCGCGCCTTTGAAAGCTGTGTCGTATTGCTGACGGAGCCGAAGGACATTCCTCCGCCATACCACGGGACATCGATCCTGATGCTGGCACGTCCGTCGTTACGGCGATTCAGTTCAATACTGGTATCTATTTCTTCATCCTTAAGTTCGATGGGCGGTCGGTCAGGAAATTTAAACCGGATGCGGTCGAATCCTCCATCGGAGTTTCCCGTCTCGAATTCGTACCCGTAATCTTCGGAAGGGCATTCACCGTTTTCCGCCATCTTCCATGTGGCAAGAATCATCTCGGCAGGCCAGCGGTAATCGCCAAGGGTTTTCATCATCGGGTTTTCCTGGATGCGCAACGCGCCCTGAGGACATGCCGTAATGCAATAACATCCTTTTTTCTCACATACCGGGCCAAAACAGAGATGACTCTTCGGCTGGGCAAAACGTTTATACCCGGCACTTTTCACGTGCACGCCCTGGGGACACATTTCAACGCACTGGCCGCATTTGACACATAGGTCTTCGTTTCTCAGGATGATATATTTGGAGATCTCATTCCGGTATCTGGGCGGAGCCGGCCGTACTGTGCGCGCCTGTTTGAATTGGGGCGTACGGGTCTTCAGCGTTTTTTCTGGGATGATATCTTCAAGGTTGCAATCTATTTCCAAAAATGCTGCCAAAAGCTTCCTCCTCGAGTTGCTCAAAAAACATGGCCCGTCCTACGTCTCCTCTAAGACGCCGGGCATCACGCATACCCATGGCGCCCATCAGTTCAACCAACTGGTCATGCCAGGCGCTGATTAAATTGGTCATTCTTCCTACACCGTAACTGAGACTGATTTCCTGAATTTTCGCAGGACAGGTATGGCTATCACCGCATTGATGACACAGGTGACATTCAAGCCCCACCAGCAGGGGCAGTTCAATCGATACAAGATCGGCGCCGCACAGAACGCCTTTTGCCATATGTTCCGGAAGGGCGATACCGCCTCCGGCGATGATGGTCACATCATCTCTCCGGCCCTTTTCAACCAGGGCCCTGTGCACCTTACGGATCATATCCTTAATGAACATGGGGTGTTCCGATCCGATCTCCCGGCCGTTGCTATCCGCTTTGATATGAATAACTTCGACGTCCTCATCGGCAAGATCGATGGCCCGTTGAATTCCGCCGGCAGTCAGTTCGACTCGCACAGTAACGATAATGCCGGGATGGACCTGTTTAAGTTGACGGAGACGGCTTTTAACGTTCCGATCATCTTCTATTTCGACCAGCCTTGTCTTTTTCAAAATTTCCTCGGGAAGCATCGCGACGTCGGAAGCGAAATAAAAGGCGATGTGCGGCAGGCATTTGTCAGCATCAACACCTGTGAGGGGCCATTTTCGCGCGTCCATCAGGGCAATGAGCCCGGTCTTAACCGCCGTTTCAACGATGATCGCATCGAGCTTCGGGAGGACATACTTGTCCGGCATTCTATCGATAATTAGGGGCATGGGAATGGACAGGATGGGAGACAGAGGTGAAACCACTTCATCACCGTTCAAGACGAGAAAAGATGATTTTTGCCCGATGTCGACGGCGGAGTTGATATATTCGCGTCCGTGAATTCCGTCCCGGGTTGGCCGAACGATTTCCGACATATCTGTCCACATCGAATCAAAACCGTAACCGGAAAATTTCCCGCCATAACCTGCTCCGGAAACCGGAATTTTAGCCGTCTCAGCCTGAACCCACGTTGTTTGAATAATCTCGGGCGTCCAGTAGCTGTTCCCGAGCTTTTCATATTCAGGATTAATAGAGAGGCATAAAAGGTTTTTTGTACAATCCTGAACACAGGAAAAGCAGCCCATGCAATCGAAGAAAAGGGCATCAACGCTATCGAGATTCCGAATATATTTAACCTCATCGCGGTGTCGGTCGTAAACGCAAGCCTTCTTGACACAGTTGTTGCACCTTGCGCAATCTTCCCGCCAATCGACGATGCCGTATTTGCCGATACGCGGACGTCTGGGGGGAACAGGTTTTGTTGCTATGTGATATTTTTCCGGCATGGAATCAGTTCTCCTGTGTCATCTTAACGTTTGCCGGACAATCCGGAGGCTGATAAAATATCCGGCAACGTTTCTTCTTTCCCGCCGGAGAGAATATGTATCCCCCGCAATCCGTTAATATTCTTAAGTTTATTGATTATTTCCACACAAATAGCCAGACCCTCTTTTTTCTGGGCTTGTTTATCTCCGGCAGATTTTAATCTTTCAATGATAGGGACAGGTATTTGGAACTCAGTGTATTTATTCAAGAGAAATTCTGCTTCTTCCGCGCTGTCCAAAGGAAAGACACCGGCGATAATCGCCATTTTGTCGGCAAGACCAGCCTGCGTTACCGCATCAAACCAATGTTGGAACTCATCAATGCTGAATACGGCGTGCGTCTGTATAAATTTCGCCCCGGCTTCGACTTTTTGCATAAGCCTAATGATGCTTAGGTCAACGGGCTTCAGATATGGATTGGCGACGGCGCCCGTTATGATGGAGAAGGCTCCGTTTATCTTTTCACCGTTCAGAAGTTCACCCTGTTCACGCATCTTTTTCAAGACGTTGAGCAACTGTGTTGAATCGAGGTCATATACATTTGCGGACTCGGGATTTTCCGTTAAAGTCTGATGATAACCCGAAAGGCAAAGGACGTTCCTGATCCCCAAGGCTGCCGCACCCAACAAGTCGGATTGTATGGCGATACGGTTTCTGTCACGGGTAACAATCTGGTAAATGGGTTCGATCCCCGATTGGGCGAGGATAACCGATGCGGCCAAGCTGGACATGACAACTCCGAAAGGATTGTCCGCTACATTGACCGCTGACGGCACTTCTTTCAGCGCTTGCAGGACAGACCTGATCGCAGATCCCTCTGTTTCCGCCTTTGGCAGGTATTCAGCCGTAACGACGAAATCTCCACTTTTCAATTGATCATGAAACACTTTTTCGTTTTTCACCATGCTCACCAACTATTATGTTATTACCCGTACCCGGGCAAGAATCCATTAGCTGAAGTTCCTCTATAATGCCAGCGGCGTATTACGACATATCGCGAATTCTTTCACGAAATGCTTCTAATTTTGCAACAATATCTTCTATTCCATTTCCATTCATACGCAGGACCGTTACACGATCGCCGCCCATTCCAGCCTCTTCAAGGAGGGCATTGGCCTGTTCCGCTCTCTTAGTAGCCCGCAGATTACCTTCAAGATAATGGCATTCACTTATTGAACAAGTGATTAAAGCAAGGCCATCCGCCCCCGTCTCGAACGCCTTGAGGATATAAAGGAGATCTGCTTTGCCGGAACATGGAAGGCTGATTATTTTATGTTCACCCCCTTCTCCTTCGCCAAGCAGATGGTTAAGTTCATCTCCGTCGAGACAATTTGAACAGCAAAATGTATATAATTTCAATGTCTTGTGTTTTTTAATATTCATATTATTACCGTGCTGTCATATCGAATATATATCCATTCAATCTAATGTCAAGTGATGATGGGTTTCGCTGTTTATTATGATCTTTCTTGAATTCGAAAATCATACCTTTCTAAAATAACGATTCACATAGAAAAGATTCAAAACCCGGGCTCTCAAACAACAAAAATGTTACACCTTAAACTGAGGCTAGCTTTTTATGCCAAATGTATGCCATTTTAGCGAGGGGAAAGGATATGCCATACACATACTAAGGGAATTGGTATTTTGTTCCGTTTCAACAAAGCACTCTCAAAGTCAAAAATATTTAATATGACTAAATATTCGCATTCTTTTGTCTTCATATAGAATCAACCAAAAGCCCTTTTTTTATCTTCTAAAACCATCTGATACTCAAGACCGATTATGCTTTTCCAAATACAAAAAGTGACAATATTGTGCTTTATTCAGATTATGGAACAAATTTGTTCTGTCATGTTACAGAGAATAAGCCTTGACATCTCCCAAACAACACATGCCGTCAATTTGACTGAAGTTTAACACTTTCCGAAAAATAGTTGTGCTACTTCATAGACATAGGTCTCTTAAAAAATTCTTGTACCGGGAGATCTGCTCCATCTGACAAAGCTCCTTGTCCTTGAGGGCGACCTGTTTCTCATTCAGGCAGATGATGGAACGTCGGCCATGATTTCTTTCTTTTGAGAAAATCAGACCGTCCATAATGGCAAGAAGAATCTGAACTGTGTTCAGTAACGAAGATGATAAAAATAATTGAGAACAGAAAAACTAGAGGGGCAAAGGATGTGAGCACCCGTCCACCCAGTCCCGGAGCTGTTGCCTTACGATATACAAAATTGATTCACCTTTCTCGATTTCCCATCCCATATCCCCGCAATACCTGCACCCTATACCTATTAAAGAACAATATTGTTATTCCATAATCATAGAAATGGTCCTATTTTTGCATTTACATTACATAGGTGTTCTAAATTGAAAATAAAAGTGCAATTTTGTACCATACATGTTAGAGTTCATCATATATGGATATTAACGGAAAGGGTATTATTGCATCGAAGTGTACACTGAGAAGATATTCTGTAATGACGTTCTGTGATTGTAGTCTTTCTCTAATCATGGACAGGAAGGTTATGTGTTTTGAATGACGAAACAAATATGGAGCCCATCACAGATTGGTACGGCAGGTGGTAGAAATTTAAGTATTCATAATTACGAGGAACTTGCCACTCTCCACGCTATTGCCAAAATCCTGGCGCAGCCCAAAGAGTTACGAGGCCAACTGGAAGAGATACTGAAGGAGATGAGCCTCCGGTTGGGTATGGAACGGGGGATGATATCCCTTCTCGACCGGGAAACGGGGGAAGCATGGCTTGATGTAGCCCATGATGTCAATATTCAGGGGCTTGAAGTGACGTATAAACCAGGTGAAGGTATTACCGGAAAAGTGGCACAGACCGGCCGTCCCATGGCGGTTGCAAACCTCGGGAAGGAAACGCACTTTCTTGACCGTACCGGTGCGAGGCGTTCGTTGAACAGATCGGAGCTCACGTTCCTATGCGTTCCTATTATCTATGACGCCCGGGTCGTTGGCGTGTTATCGGCAGATAAGGTAGCGCGTAATGTAGAAAACCTTGATCGCGAACTGGCTATGATTTCATCAGTTACCGAACTTATTGCCAGAGCTGTCCATACACGCGCCCTTGAAGAAGAAAACCGTCGCCTCAAAAAGATCGTCGGCCGTACACACGCTCCATCAGTCGATATTATTGGGAAATCCAGGGCTATGCAGGAAGTCTTCGGCCTCATCGCCCAGGTTGCCGATACGAACACGACAGTATTGATAAATGGAGAAACCGGCACGGGTAAGGAATTGGTTGCAAGGGCAATCCATCTGAATAGTTTGCGGAAAAATGGTCCTCTTATTTATGTAAATTGTGCTGCCATGCCCGATACCCTTATTGAAAGCGAACTCTTCGGTCATGAAAGAGGCGCATTCACGGGAGCTTTGCACCAGAGGAGGGGACGTTTTGAAGAAGCCCATGGCGGCACGATCTTTCTCGATGAAGTCGGAGAACTGTCCACAGCAGCTCAGGTAAAGGTATTGAGAGTTCTGCAGGAGAAACAAATCCAGCCTTTAGGTTCATCAAGGGTCGTAAATGTCAATGTTCGCGTTATTACTGCGACAAATCGAAATCTTGAGAATGACATAATAACAGGGCGGTTTCGTAACGATTTATATTACCGTCTTAATGTGTTTCCCATTTACCTGCCGCCCCTTAGGGAGCGGGGCACCGATATAATCATGCTGGCCGATCATTTTGTTTTGAAATTCGCCAGTGAGAGTGGTAAGCCGGTTAAACGAATTTCTACACCAGTGCTGGAATCATTTTTGGCGTATCAATGGCCAGGAAATGTGAGGGAACTTGAGAATTGTATAGAAAGGGCAGTCTTGCTGGCAAATGGCGATACGTTAGAAGTATTTCACCTGCCTCCCTCTCTCCAGATGAAAACAAAAGATGGAGAAAAGAAAGAACAGGGTAAATTGAGAAATGTTGTCGAAAGTCAGGAGAGAGCACTTATTATTAATGCCCTGAGAGAAACGAGGGGGAATCAGAGCAAGGCAGCGAAATTATTGGGTACTACAAAGAGAATTACCCAGTATAAGATTCAAAAGTTCGGCATTGACCCTTGGCAGTTTCGCCCAAAGAGGACCGGATCACCGGCACATCATGCCGCAAAAGAAGAACCCCAGACTGATATGTAACAATTTTGTTTCTATTAAGAACGAAATTACACATTTGTTATTTTCATAATTAAGAAAAGATTCAATTAGAGGGTCGATGACGACAAGTGTATCGGGTGCGGTTTCTGTGCAGGGGCCTGCCCAACAGGGATCTGGCGGCTCGTTGAGAATGACCCTCTTGAATGATAAGTCAGGTATAGATCCTGCATTTGAAAGAGGGCTATGGCGGTTATTCATTGGAACGCAAAAAAGCATTTTCTCAAGTGTCTGATTAAGAGAAAATAATTAATGAAAGGGGTGTATTATGTTTTCATGTAAAACGAAAAAAGATGTTCTGAAAGCGGTTAAAGACAACAAAGTAAGTTTCATCCAGTTCTGGTTTACCGATGTACTCGGGATGCAGAAGATTTTCAGCATCACACCGTCCGAACTCGAAGAAGGGTTGGAAGAAGGGATGGGTTTTGACGGGTCTTCGATTCAGGGGTTCGCAAGGATCGAAGAGAGCGATATGATCGCCATGGCCGATCCTACAACCTTTCAGATGATACCCTGGCGTCCGTCCGACCGGCCCGTGGCAAGGGTCATCTGCGACATCCTGAACCCCGACGGCACGCCTTATGAGGGCGATCCCCGTTACGTTCTCAAACGAGCCCTGAAAAAAATCGCCGATCAGGGCTATACTTTCTATGTAGGTCCGGAATTGGAATATTTCTATTTCGCCAATGACAAGACAACGAACATCCTGGATCAGGGCGGCTACTTCGACGGCCTTCCCATAGACAGTGCCACAGACCTGCGGCGTCAGACCATCTTTGCCATGCAGGATATGGGGATCCGTGTGGAATATTCTCACCATGAAGTGGCACCCAGCCAGCATGAGATTGATCTCCGTTATGACGATGCCCTGGCGATGGCCGATAAGGTCATGACCTATCGAACTGCGATCAAGGTGATTGCCAGACAGAACGGCGTTTACGCCACTTTCATGCCCAAGCCCATCTTCGGCCAGAACGGCAGCGGCATGCATACCCACCAGTCCCTTTTCAAGGGCAGCAAGAACGCCTTCTTTGACGGGAAGGACAAGTATAATTTGTCTGCAATGGCCAAGAGCTATATAGCCGGTCTCATGACCCACGCACCGGAGATCACCGCCATCTGCAATCAGTGGATAAATTCCTACAAGCGCCTGGTACCGGGTTACGAAGCACCTGTCTATGTCTCCTGGGCACGGCGCAACCGCTCCACCATGATTCGTGTTCCCATGTATAAACCGGGAAAAGAAAAGGCAACGCGCATCGAATACCGTTCACCCGATCCGGCGTGCAACCCCTATCTCGCATTCGCCGTGATGTTGGCGGCAGGCATGAAAGGCGTCGAGAAAAAGTACGTCCTCCCTGAACCTGTTGAAGAAGATATCTTTGAAATGGATGAGAAGGCCAGGGAAAAGGCGGGGATAACTTCTCTGCCCGGAAGTTTGTATGAGGCGCTTGCATTGGTATCAAAGAGCAAACTCGTCAGGGAAACTCTCGGCGACCATATCTTCCAGAAGTTCATGGAGAACAAGAAGGTGGAATGGGATCGTTTCAGAATTCATGTCAGTCAGTACGAAATCGAACGATATCTGCCAATGCTATAAATATGATGCCTTTCAAACGCAGGCTACGGCCTGCGTTTGAAAGGCACGTCCCATTACATTCATTTCCACACAACCATTTCCGTGCCAGTTATTTAACCCAACATTTACCGGGAATGAGAGCTGTTACATTTTTGTTCATATGGTTTGATAATGTACAAATCCGTTCCAATTTCCATTCCAAACAAATTCGCAAATTAGTTATTATTAAATTATATCAGTATGTTATAAGCTGCACTCCTTGTTCTGAGATGGCACCATCCTTGCTATATCATTGGTAACATTCGTTCTCACATGGAACGAAGATTCTCAAAATGAGGGGGTAAGTATTATGAACTCAGGCGACACTGCCTGGATGCTGGTGAGTTGTGCCTTGGTGCTGTT
The DNA here is from genome assembly GCA_903893135.1 of uncultured Syntrophaceae bacterium. Classification (GTDB taxonomy): domain Bacteria; phylum Desulfobacterota; class Syntrophia; order Syntrophales; family UBA2185; genus Fen-1135. The sequence continues at coordinate 12,886 of CAITLA010000071.1, forward strand.
AATGACACCAGCCCTGGCGCTTTTTTATGGAGGTATGGTCCGCCGGAAAAACGTTCTTTCCACCTTAACATTGAGTTATATCTTCATGGCTCTGATAGGGGTGCAGTGGCTGCTTTACGGTTATTCCCTTGCCTTTGGTACTGATATTGGTGGATTAATCGGGGGTCTGAACTTCGCAGGATTTAACGGAGTAGGCGCCCTGCCCAACGACGACTACAGCAAGACCATTCCCCATAGCCTCTTCGCTGCCTTTCAGATGATGTTTGCAGTCATCACACCAGCCTTGATTACGGGGGCGTTTGTGGAAAGGGTAAATTTCAAGAGCTTTCTCCTGTTCAGTCTGCTCTGGGCTACCCTGGTTTATGATCCATTGTGCCATTGGGTCTGGGGGCAGGGCGGCTGGCTGAAACAATTGGGTGTCCTGGATTTTGCTGGGGGAACGGTTGTGCATATTGCAGCTGGTTTTTCTGCCCTGGCCTTCGCGCTAGTTATCGGGCCACGTAAAGGGTATGGCAAGGCCCCTATGGAACCGCACAGTATTCCATTGACAGTCCTGGGGGCTGGCCTATTGTGGGTTGGCTGGTTCGGCTTTAACGCCGGCAGCGCCCTGGCTGCAAACGGTGTGGCGGTAAATGCCCTCCTGACTACAAACACTTCAGCAGCGACGGCCGGTCTGGTCTGGATGATGCTCTCCTGGCTGGATGGCCGACCCAGTACTCTGGGCATCGCGACGGGAATGGTGGTAGGTCTGGCGGCAGTGACCCCGGCTTCGGGTTTTGTTACGCCTCTGGCAGCTATGGTTATCGGAGCAGTAGCCGCTCCTCTATCCTATTATACCATGCGTTTTCGGGACAGACGCAAACTGGATGAATCTCTTGACGTGTGGGCCTGTCACGGTATTGCCAGCAGTTGGGGCACCATAGCCACCGGTCTATTTGCCACAGTGGCAGTTAACAGTGACGGCGCCAATGGCCTCTTTTTCGGCAATCCCAAGCAGATAGGCATCCAGCTTCTGGCCGTAGCGGTTACCATGATATTCAGTTTTGTGGTGACTTATGTGGTGGCCAAGCTGCTTGATTGGAGCATAGGACTGCGTGTAACTACGATAGAGGAAGAGGTCGGCCTGGATATCAGCTCCCACGGAGAGAGGTCCTACTCTTAAATATGAAATGCTTATTTTTTACTTTGGAGATTTTGCCATGCTGAAAAAGATCGAAGCCATAATTCGTGAAGATAAGGTCAACGATGTGAAGGACGCCTTAATGGACATTGGCATTGTGGGTTTGAATATATTTGAAATCCGGGGACATGGCCGCCAGGGCGGCATTCGGCTTGTGGGACGCGCCGGTACTTACCAGGTAGACATGCTGCCAAAGATACAGGTAAACATTATTTTGAGCGAGCACAACATGGAGGAAACGATTCAAACGATCCGCAAAGCCGCCTGTACCGGCGAACCAGGGGACGGGCTTATCTTTGTCTATCCGGTGGAAGAGGTAATTCGCATCCGAACCGGGGAACGGGGTCAGGATGCAGTTATGTATCCCGGTGATATCGACGAAAAAAGGGGCCGCGGTAAAGCCAAAGATTCATAAGAGATCTTTCTATCATTCTTCAATTAGGAGCTCCTCATGTATCACCATCCCCAGAGATGGGAGCTTTATTTTGGTTCCCTCTAAGTCAATAGAGGACGGAAAGATGTCTTGCCATTTCGCGAAATAGCGGATATATAAACAGCCTATCATTCCCGCCCCTTCTGGGCGGGAAATTTCATGTTTGTTGGAGACTCCGAATGTCCATTCTAAGGCAGCAACGCCCGGCCCTCTTGGTTTTGGAGGACGGCAGCGTATTCCCTGGATATGCCTTCGCCTCCTCCGGCGAGACACTGGGGGAAGTTGTCTTCAATACGGGGATGACCGGATATCAGGAGATAATTACAGATCCGTCCTACAAGGGACAGATTGTAACCATGACATATCCCCTCATAGGCAATTACGGAATAAACCCGGAAGATATGGAATCCGGGGGTATCCACCTGGAAGGATTTATTGTCAGGGAGTATCAGCCGCATCCGAGCAACTGGCGCAGCCGCATGACGCTAAAAGACTTTCTCGAATCACACGGCAAGCTAGGCGTCGAAGGCATTGATACCAGGGCCCTGACGCGCCGCATTCGCCTCGAGGGTGCAATGCGGGGGATTATGTCGACAGAGACAACGGATACCAATCTCCTTCTCTCGCGTGTCCGTGCTTATCCCGGCCTCGTAGGTCAGGATCTGATAAAAGAGGTTACCTGCAAGCATCCGTACCGATGGAAGGACGGCAAAGAGCAAGCTCTCTCTTCTGGCGCGGGAGCATGGTTGTCCAAAATAGAACAGCCGTTACGGGTCGTCGTTCTTGACTGCGGTGTCAAGTACAATATACTTCGCAATCTGGAGAATTTGGGATGTGAAGTATTGGTCCTGCCTGCAACAGCAACGGGGAAAGAGATGTTATCGTACAAACCGGACGGCGTTTTGCTCTCCAACGGGCCGGGAGATCCGGCGGCACTGCCATACATAGTAAAAGCAACTGAACAGATTCTGGGCAAGGTTCCCATCTTCGGTATTTGCCTTGGCCATCAGATATTAGGACAGGCATTGGGCGGGAGGACGGAAAAGCTGAAATTCGGCCACCATGGGGTTAACCAGCCGGTGAAGAATATGCGAAGCGGTCGGATTGAAATTACATCGCAGAACCATGGCTTCGTCGTAGTGCCCGAATCCTTGCCGGATAATCTTGAAAAAACGTATGACAACCTCAATGACCATACCTCAGAGGGGATGTGCTACCAGTCCGAGGATGCCTTCAGCGTACAATACCACCCGGAAGCGGCGCCCGGGCCCCACGATGTTAATTATCTCTTTAACAAATTCTTATCTTTAATGGAGACGAAAAGGAAAATGTCTGATGATTCTGATCATTGATTTCGGCTCTCAATACAACCAGCTGATTGCCAGGCGTGTCCGGGAACACCATGTCTACTGCCAGATTGAGCCCCCGGATATTGATATCGCAAAAATCAAGACCCTGCAACCGGAGGGCATCATTCTGTCCGGAGGCCCCGCGAGCATTTACGAGAAAGGGAGTCCGAGGGCAGATAAAAAAATCTTCGACCTCGACATTCCCGTGTTAGGCATATGTTACGGCATGCAATTCATGGTCGATGCACTTGGTGGAAAAGTAATCGGAGCCGAAAAACGGGAATACGGGTTTGCCGAACTCAAAATCAAAATTTCAACAGGGATTTTCGCCGGCATAAACAAGAAAACGCGATGCTGGATGAGCCACGGAGACACCATTGGCGTCTTGCCGAAAGGCTTCAAAACGACTGCATCAACCCCAAACACGAAGATAGCCGCTGCTGAAAATGCATCCAGGCGATTATACGGTTTACAGCTTCACCCGGAGGTTGTCCATACACCCGAAGGAAAAAAAATGATGGAGAACTTTCTCTTCAGTATCTGCAACTGCAAGAAAAGCTGGACCATGAAATCCTTTGCTCGGGATGCCGTTGCAGGGATTCGCTCCCAGGTCGGAGGCAGCAAGGTGATACTGGGTTTGAGCGGCGGCGTGGATTCATCCGTCGCGGCCGTCCTGCTCCATGAGGCTATCGGCCGTCAGCTGCATTGTGTCTTTGTCGATAACGGCGTACTTCGGGAAGGCGAAGCGCAGAAGGTTCAGGATGTTTTCCGGAAGCATTTCCAGATCAACCTGCGATTTGCCCGGGCAAAGAAGCTTTTTCTCGACAGGCTGAAAGGTATTAATGACCCTGAAAAGAAAAGAAAAATCATCGGTCGCACCTTCATCGAAGTCTTTGAAAAGGAAGCCCGGCGGATCAAAGGTGTCAAGTTCTTGGCCCAAGGGACCCTCTATCCCGATGTCATTGAATCCCGCTCGGCCTTCGGCGGTCCCAGCGCTGTGATCAAATCACACCACAACGTGGGCGGCCTCCCGAAGAAGATGCGGCTGTCCCTGGTGGAGCCCCTGAAACACCTGTTCAAGGACGAAGTCCGGCTGTTGGGCAAGGAACTCGGTATGTCCGATGAGCAGGTCTGGCGACAGCCCTTCCCCGGCCCGGGTCTGGCGATTCGCATCATCGGGGAGGTCACGGAAAAACGTCTCGCCATCCTGCGCAAAGCCGACGTAATTCTCATGGATGAGATCCGGGCTGCTGATCTCTACCGCAAGCTGTGGCAGTCCTTTGCCGTCCTCCTGCCGGTCAAGAGCGTGGGAATTATGGGGGATCAACGGACCTACGAAAACATCCTTTCCATTCGTGCGGTGACCAGTGAAGACGCCATGACGGCTGACTGGGCGAAGCTCCCCCATGCCCTTCTGGGAAAGATTTCCAACCGCATTATTAATGAGGTACGGGGCGTGAATCGGGTGGTCTATGACATAAGCTCGAAGCCGCCAAGTACGATCGAATGGGAGTAAGAGTAAAGGCAAAATACGAAACTCTAAATGCTAAATTCCAAGAAATATCAAAATCCAAAATACCAAAACCTTTAGAATTTCGACATTTCAATTTGTTTAGAGATTCGATATTCGGATTTCGAATTTGAAAGTATTTTATGCCGCGAAGAAGTGATCTATCAAAAATTTTGATCATCGGTTCCGGGCCGATCATTATCAGCCAGGCATGCGAATTCGACTACTCCGGAACGCAGGCCTGCAAGGCATTGAAGGAAGAAGGGTATCAGGTCATTTTGATCAACAGCAATCCCGCGACGATAATGACTGATCCCGAAACGGCGGACAGAACCTACGTGGAGCCGATTACGCCGGAGGCTATAGCAAAGATCATCGCCAAGGAAAGGCCCGATGCCATTCTCCCCACCCTGGGAGGACAGACAGGACTGAACACTGCAGTAGCCGTTGCGGAAAGCGGTGTGCTTGAGCGCTACGGCGTGGAGATGATCGGTGCTTCTCTCGAAGTGATCCAGAAGGCGGAGGATCGAGAGAAATTCCGCCATGCAATGGAGCGGATAGGGCTCCGTGTACCCAGAAGCGGTTTCGCAAAAAATATGGAAGAAGTATTTGCAGTGGCGGCAATCATTGGATTCCCCATCATTATTCGCCCCTCTTTTACCTTAGGGGGTACAGGCAGCGGTGTCGCCTACAACAGGGAGGAACTGGCGGAAATCGCCAAGGTCGGACTGGACGCCAGTATGATCCATGAAATCATGCTGGAAGAATCCGTTCTCGGCTGGAAAGAATTCGAACTGGAGGTAATGCGGGACAGGGCAGATAATGTCGTGATCATCTGTTCCATAGAAAATTTTGATCCCATGGGCATTCACACCGGTGATTCGATTACAGTTGCGCCCGTCCAGACCCTGACCGATGTGGAGTATCAGCGGATGCGGGACGCGGCCATAGCCATAATGCGGGAGATAGGCGTGGAGACCGGCGGATCAAACGTGCAGTTTGCGATAAATCCCCGGAACGGAGAAATGGTTGTCATCGAGATGAACCCCCGTGTGTCGCGCTCTTCTGCCCTCGCATCCAAGGCAACTGGTTTCCCCATCGCAAAAATAGCGGCGAAGCTTGCTGTCGGTTATACCCTTGACGAAATCCCCAATGACATCACCAAGGAAACGATGGCTTCCTTCGAGCCGACCATTGACTATTGTGTTGTGAAGATTCCCCGCTGGACTTTTGAAAAATTTCCCGAGACGGAAGATGTATTGACGACGTCCATGAAATCCGTGGGAGAGACCATGTCCATCGGCCGTACCTTTAAGGAGGCCATCCAGAAGGCGATTCGCTCGCTGGAAATCGGCCGATACAGCATGAAGATTTCTTTGCCTGCTGATATTGGCAATGCGGAGGAGTTCCTGTCTTCTAAATTAAGGACACCAAACTCACTGCGGCTGTTTTACATCGCCACTGCCTTTCATCACGGGATGACCATAGAAGAAATCGCCCGTCTGACCTCGATCGATCCCTGGTTTCTGCACCAGATAGAGACCATCGTTGAGGCGGAAAAGATTCTCGAAGCAACGGCGCCTTCAGTCGAGGTATTGCGGGAAGCCAAACGGATGGGTTTTTCCGATAGATATCTCGGCGAAATCTGGAGAAAACCGGAGTCGATGATCCGCGAAGAGCGCTTTCGTGAAAATATCCTGCCCGTCTTCAAACTCGTCGATACCTGCGCCGCTGAATTTGAGGCCTATACTCCCTACTATTACTCCACCTACGAGATCGAAGACGAAGCACGACCATCATCGAAACCTAAGGTTGTCATCCTGGGGGGAGGCCCTAACCGCATCGGGCAGGGCATTGAATTCGATTACTGCTGTGTCCATGCGTCCTTTGCCCTGCGTGAAGAAGGCTATGAGAGCATCATGGTCAATTCAAACCCGGAAACAGTGAGTACCGATTACGACACGTCGGATAAGCTCTTCTTCGAGCCGGTGACGCTGGAAGATGTGCTTCATATACTCAAGACGGAAAATCCTCTGGGAGTAATAGTCCAGTTTGGAGGACAGACTCCCCTCAATCTTGCCAAGGCACTGGAGGCCGCGGGGGCGAGGATCCTGGGTACGTCTCCCGACGCGATAGACCGCGCCGAAGACAGGAAGCGTTTCCAGGATATTGTACGACGCTTGGATCTTAAGCAACCGGACAACGATACGGCAACGGACATCAAGGGCGCCATCAAGGCAGCCCGGAGGATCGGATACCCCGTTCTTGTCAGGCCTTCCTATGTCCTGGGGGGACGATCCATGGAAATTGTGTATGATGAGGAAACTTTGAGCCAGTTCATGGAGAGGGCCATTGCCGCTTCTCCGGATCACCCAATACTGATTGACAAATTCCTCCAGGATGCAATTGAGGTCGATGTGGATGCAATAAGCGACGGCAGGGATACCGTTATCGGCGGCATCATGGAACATATTGAAGAAGCCGGCATCCATTCCGGAGACAGCGCCTGTGTCCTTCCACCCATCACGTTTTCTCAGGAACTTCTGGAGACAATTGAGAAGCAGACAAAACTTATCGCCCGGGAGCTTGGAGTAGTCGGCCTCATGAACATTCAGTATGCCGTAAAAGACGGTGTCCTTTACGTTCTGGAGGTCAATCCGCGGGCATCCCGGACCGTGCCATTTGTCAGCAAGGCTATCGGCGTGCCTCTCGCCAAGCTGGCGACGAAGATAATGCTGGGGCGATCATTAAAAGAATTGGGCTTTACGAAAACCATATGGCCGGAACATATCTCTGTAAAAGAGGCCGTATTCCCCTTCAACAGGTTTCCGAATGTGGATGTCCTCCTTGGTCCGGAAATGAAGTCCACCGGTGAAGTGATGGGGATTGACCATTCTTTTGGAATGGCTTTTGCCAAGTCGCAGATGGCAGCGGGATTTCGCTTGCCCCTCGATGGAGGAGCGTTTATCAGTGTAAATGACGTTCACAAGGATAAAATCGTGCCCGTCGCCCGCTCATTTCAAAATATGGGCTTTCATATAATGGCAACTCGTGGCACTGCCGCTCATTTGGAAAGACACGGCATAAAGACTGAGACCATTTTCAAGGTCAGCGAGGGGCGGCCTCATGTTGTGGATCGTATCAAGAATGGCGATATTCAGGTGGTCATCAATACAAGCGTGGGGCGAAGGTCAAGCCTTGACGCCTATCACATACGCCGCGGCGCACTCACTTATAATGTTCTTTACACCACGACCATTGCAGGTTCCAAGGCTTTGAGCGAGGCTATCATGGCATTGAAGAGGGAGACCTGGGAGGTTTGTCCTCTCCAAGATTATCACCTGAATGCGAAGTTATCGCGGGAGAGACAAGCTAAGATTTGAGAGCTGACTATAGAGCTTTGTAAAGTGTTCGCAGCCAGGTGCACAGATGCCCATGAGCAGACACGCAGGGCCGCATATTGCATAGCTTGCAAAAAGAAGACAATGGTGTTAATTAGCTCCTTCAAATTTTTACGAAGCCTTCATGGACAAATTGAGGTCATATTTGATGTCTCAGTATTTTATAGCAGAAAGTAAGCCAAAGGAAGAATGCGGCGTCTTTGCCGTTTACGGAAATGAGGACGCGGCGCGTGTTACATTCTTCGGGCTTTTCGCCCTCCAGCATCGGGGGCAGGAGAGTGCGGGCATCAACACAGCGGATGGCTGTCACGTCTGTGGGCACAAGGGTATGGGACTGGCGTCTGAAGTGTTTCATGAGGACATCCTCTCAAAGTTGCCGGGTCACTTAGCCATCGGGCACGTCCGTTATTCGACAACGGGCTCCTCCATTCTCTCCAATGCCCAACCATTCCTTGTTCATCACGCCGGCGAGCATTATGCCCTTGGCCACAATGGTAACCTTATCAACGCCCACGCATTAAGGACTGAACTTGAAGACAAGGGCTCTATCTTTCAGTCCACAATGGACACCGAAGTAATCTTCCACCTGATGGCCCACTATTTGAAAGACGGATTCGAAGACGCCCTCACGAGAGCCCTTGCACATGTTGAGGGTTCTTACAGCATCGTTATGCTGACAAAGGACAAGGTAGTTGCTGCGCGTGACCCCCGTGGTTTTCGCCCCCTTTCCTTAGGACAGCTTGACGGCGGGTGGGTGATCGCTTCCGAGACCTGCGCATTTGACCTGTTGAGCGCCAGATATGTACGTGATGTAGAACCCGGCGAGATACTGATTATCGATCACACGGGATTAAAGAGCCTGACACCATTTCCGAAGGTGAGGCCTGCACATTGTATATTTGAGCTCATATATTTCGCACGGCCCGACAGCCAGATATTCGGCCAAAACGTGTACATGTGCCGGAAGCGACTCGGACATAGCATGGCAAAGGAATACAGGCCGGATGTGGATATTGTCATGCCGTTTCCCGATTCAGGCACCTATGCCGCATTGGGCTACGCTGAGGAGAGCGGCATCCCCTTTGAGATGGGCATGATCCGCAACCATTATGTAGGACGCACCTTCATACAGCCGAGTCAGCCGATGAGAGACTTTGGTGTGCGGGTGAAGCTGAACCCTGTACGCCCCTTGCTTGCCGGTAAACGGGTGCTGATTATCGAGGATTCCATAATCAGGGGAACTACCAGCCGCAACCGTGTCCGCAACCTTCGCGAGAGCGGTGTGAAGGAAATTCATATGGCTGTTAGTTGTCCGCCAACACGTCATCCATGTCCATACGGGATCGATTTTTCTTCCAAGGGCGAACTAATTGCTGCGCAGAAGGAATACGTTCAGGCCGTTGGCCAGTTCATAGGATTGGATGGCCTGCACTATCTGTCTTTAGAAGGCATGGTCGAAGCGACCGGCATGGATTCTGACAGCTTCTGTCTTGCCTGCTACACAGGTAAGTACCCCCTCCCTCCTCCGGCAGGTTTCGGAAAGTTCTGCTTGGAAAATTGATCCTTCATCCAACATCAGCAGGGACAGCAGTAAGAAAATAGTAATTTGAGCCTACATTTTTACATACAGTCAACCATTATTGTTGTATACGTTACTATCATGCATTATTAATTAAAGTATAGTGTTCCTCTAAAGTAAGCACGCGAAACGCATGGAGAGAATATGAAACTAAAGATTGCTGTTTTAACAGGCGGAGGAGATTGTCCCGGCTTGAACGGTGCCATCAAATGGGTAACAAAAACCGCTCTCGATCAAAGACTTGCTGAGAAACGTACAGTGTCCTTTGAGGTTGTAGGTATTCGCGAAGGATGGAAGGGATTGGTAGAGGTTGATCCGGGAGATCCCAAGAGCTGTGACCGATACATCAGGCATTTGGATGAAGAGGTCGTACGAACATGGGACCGCCACGGTGGGACATACTTAGGGACGTCGCGGACGAACCCGTTTAATCCGAAGAATGATCGCTCTGAAAGATTAATAGATAACATTAAAAGGCTTGGGATTAATGTTCTTGTTGTGCTTGGCGGAGAAGATACCCTGGGCGTTGCGCATAAATTACATAAGTTGGGCATCAAGACTGTAGGCATCCCGAAGACCATTGACAATGACCTCACAGGCACAGAATATTCGCTCGGTTTCGACACGGCTGTTAACGTGATCACGGAGGAAATTGATCGGTTGAGGACTACTGCTGGTTCTCATAGCCGGAACTTTGTTGTTGAAACGATGGGACGTCATGCGGGATGGCTTGCACTTCACGGAGGGCAGTGCAGCGGCGCTTATATAATTTTGATACCTGAATACCCCTTTGATATTGACGTAGTGTGCGAACTTCTTCGTGAACGGGAAGGACGGGAAATAAACTATTCAATTATCGTGGTCGCTGAAGGGGCAAAGCCCGCAGGGCAGCAGGAATTCCTCAGAGACACTAAAGTCGATGACTTCGGGCATCCTATGCTGGGGGGCATAGCGAACTCTGTCGCGCTTGAAATTGAAAAAAGGACGGGCTTCGAAACACGATCTCTCATTTTGAGCCACTTGCAGCGGGGAGGAACACCTTCTGCCCGTGATCGGTTGATGGCCAGGTGGTTTGGAATAGCCGCAGTTGACATGATTGTCAATGAAGATTACGGTCGTATGGTGAGCCTTACGCGAGGTGAAATTACAAGCATTCCCCTCAAGGAGATAGTCAGCAAATTAAAGCTTGTCGATGTGGAAAAATATTACGATACCGAGCGTTACAACGGCCGGAGGTCAATATTGTAAGGTTGCACATATCAACTTTGCTTGTTTATTATGCCCTCCCGTTTTAGGGCATCAATATCTCCCTCGGAATAACCCAGGACGTTTTTTAAAATTTCTTCTGTGTGCTGCCCGAGAAGCGGGGCAGGCGCATATACTTCTCCCGGTGTTTCTGACAAATGAATCGGCGATCCCGTGATAGTCATCTTGCCCACTTCAGGCTGGTCTATTTCTACCAGCATATTCCTGTACCTGATATGCGGATCCGCGCAGATGTCCTTGATGCTATTGACGGGCGAATATGGCAGATCAGCCTTTTCAAAGAGTTCCGACCACTCTTTCGTTGTTTTCTTAGAGATCTCTTCTGAAAGAATGGAGATGATTTCCTTTACATGTTTGGTCCTGAGAGGATTCGTTTTAAACCTCGGATCCCCTGTCAGGTCTTCCCTGTCAATCACCTTACAGAATCTCGCCCAGAGAATATCGTTTCCTATTGCGGCAATAATCCATGAGTCTTTTGTCTTAAAGCTCTGGAAGGGGGTGATGGATGGGTGCCTGCTTCCCAGAGGGCCTGGTATTTCTCCGTTTATTGTATGGCGGACGACGGCGTTTTCCAGCACGGCAAATAGGCCGTCAACCATGGCGCCGTCATAGTGCTGCCCTTTACCGGATTTTTTCCGGTAGATTAAAGCGGCTAAGATTCCAATAGCGGCCTGGTGTCCGGAAAATATGTCACCCACTGAGGAGCCGACCCGACAGGGTTGTCCTCCTTCGGGCCCCGTTATGCTCATGAGGCCGCTGTAGCCCTGGGCCACCATGTCGTAAGACGGTCTGCTGTCATATCCGGGAAGAGAATATTGGCCGAAACCGGAGATGGAGGCATAAATGATGCGTGGGTTGATTTCTTGGATCTCTTCCCAGCTGAATCCGAGTTTTCTCATCGTGGTGGGTCTGTAGTTTTCTATAAGAACGTCTGATACCTCAATCAATTGTCTGAGTATCTTTTTTCCCGCTTCCTTTCTTAAATCGATAACCATGCTTTTCTTGTTGCGATTAAGAA
>CAITLA010000072.1 GCA_903893135.1 uncultured Syntrophaceae bacterium
GTGCGGAGGGCTTTTCTTATCTTTTCGTAATCTGTAGAACCCGCATTCTTGATAGCATAGAGAAGCGCCTGTGCGCCTGCGTAACCGTTCAGGAAGAAGGCGCCTGGTTCAGAGCCGTATGTTTTTTTATGCGCCTCTATGGCGGCAATAGCCAGATGGTTTTTCGATGTGTCTTTATGGCTCGTTGCATAGACCCCCTCGGCATACTTCCCGGCCACCTTGATAAAAGTGTTATCCTTGACGCCGTCATCGGAGATAAGGAGTGTCTTCAAACCTTTCTTGCGCATCTGCGTGACTATCGAGGCGGCCTCCGGGTGATAACCGCCATATATGACTGCTTCCGCACCGGATTGCTTGATTTTTTGAACTACGGCAGAGTAGTCAACAGCGCCCTGCGTTATTCCCTCAAAGAGGACGACGGCAGCTTTTTTCGAATCCTCGATATTCTTCTTCGCTTCTTCCGCGAATCCCTTGCCGTAGTCGCCTTTGTCATGCAGTACCGCGATCTTTTTCAGATTGAGATTCTTGACGGCAAAATCTACGGCCAGCTTTGCCTGGTTCTTGTCGTAACCGATTGTCCGGTAAAAATTTGGATACTTGCCGCTTAATGTGAGCTCCGTATTTGTAGCCGAAGGCGACATCGCTATTACATGACCTTCTTTGTAAATGCCGAGGGCCGCCTTGGTTGCCCCGCTGCAGATATGTCCAAGAACTACATTAACGCCTTTGGAAACGAGTTTCGTTGCGGCGTTGGTGGCGACCTCAGGTTTGCAGACATCGTCCTCAGCGAGAACCTCAACCTTCCTGCCAAGAATGCCACCTTTTTCGTTGATGTCTTTTGCCACCAGCTCTGCAGCCCTGACGCTGGGGATACCGTATGAAGCGATATCGCCGCTCAATGGGACGGCGACTCCCAGCTTGATGGTTTCCGCAGCCGGTATTGCGGCGGGCATTATAAAATTCAGGCACGTGATTGTGACAATTGAGACAAGCAGGATACTTGTTGAACGCGTCGCCATACTATCCTCCTCATTGATATGCGCTGTGATTGCGTTATTTAAATTATACCACTTGTTAATGCAAGCACTAATCGGCCAAGATGCTTTTGTCCTTCTCACCTCCTTTTATAAAGGGGGTGAGAAGCAAGGACGGTGCGTCTGGATTCCCGCTCAAAACCACTGCGGGAATGACTGGTGTTACAAGAACCTTGACGATGATGGTTCTTTGTTTTCGCTCGCGATCATGCACCTTCGAGGCCACAGCAAGCGTAAAGCATCCGGCTTTGCCGAAGGATATTTGCTGAACAATCGTCCTGGATACTTTTTAATCTACTGGATACCTTGAGCCGGATAATTTTTATCCACTTTTGCCAAGATCAACCCAACGCCAATTACAGAAAGTTGTTTTAATTTGGCATATTTGTCGTTTGTCGCCCTCCCCGGTATATTTCTTGCTCTGTTCACTGAAGGTGCGCCACACAAGAAGAGCGTAGTGCAGACCTTCAGGTCTGCTGTATCTGGCAGGACTAAAGGGGCTGTTGCCCAAATAAATTTTGCAAATAGAGAAAAAACTATTTATAAGACTTCATCACGGAATGATGAGGTGCCGAACCATGATGGGTTTTCAA
>CAITLA010000073.1 GCA_903893135.1 uncultured Syntrophaceae bacterium
GCCTACATAAAGAGTGACCTCAAGGACATAATTGTTGCCAATCCACCTTATCATAACCCGCGGATAGACGGATTAATTGCTGACTACCACGCTGAGCCGGAACGCTTTTACAGGGAGACGCCTTTCCATGCGACGTTATTTTTCGGGAAACGCGACTCTGCAGACGAATATCTTGGGTCAAGCAGGAAAAAGCGTGTGCACAGGATGGCGGAGAAATCTGCCCGTAGGATTATCGACCGGATATTCGATGCTATAAGGAAACGCGCCGATCTGCTTGCAGATGATCGCGCCCGAACTCTTGGCATCCCCAGGGAGGAGCTGGCGACATCACAGGAAGAGATGATTGAAGAATTCCTCAAAGCTGAGAATCGCTTGCTTGAAGATTTCAAACAGAAGCGGGAGATTCATGATGTTGAAGATATGATAATCAATGATGTGGCGGGTATGAAGGTGATACTCGAAGATTCACAGCAAGGAGAGTTGCTGAATGTGCTCCGACATATGGAGGGATGTGAAATCGTTGGTGAGGAGCGACATACGGGGAAGTACAATGCGACTAATGTGATCGTGTGTTACGCTCCGCCCAGCGAAGAGATACTCAGTCAGCCTTTGAGTGAGAAGATCATTGACATCATGCACCTTAGAGGCTCAAGGCCGGGTGATTCCAATAGAGAGTTTGCAGAATTTGTCAGATCCGGGGAGGAGCATATATATCTGGAAATAATAGTTTCCGATTACGAAGAAATGCTGGAGAGCGAAATCGGCCGATGCATGCATGAAGACCGGATCATCGAGCAGCGCTTGCGGCAGCCGTATAACGGACACCTCGCAAAGAATATAGAGTACCTCCTGGAGTATCTGTTTGTCTTTCCTTATTCATCACAGCATGAACTGGGTGAATTGCCGATCAAGCTGTGGAACCGTTACCTGCCTGACTACTTTGATGAGGTTCTGAGAAGACTTTACCATATTCCGCGGGGCAACACTATGGAGGAATGAATTCCTCCGCACGCAACAAATGCCTTCCAGGCAGCGTATATATTTCTTAGGAATGAACGAGTTTTAAAATTTCCGGCAACAATGAATTTCTATTATTCTGCGTCATCACGAAAAGCTCAACGTCAGCAAGTTTTTTATTTCTTTAATAATGCCTTCGCCCGTCCTGGAAATGGAGGCAATGACGGGCCTTTCCTGCTCCAGTATTGTCTTCAATAATTTGTTAAATCTATCGGAAATACATTCCATCTTACCTATTTCGTCGATTATAATCGCGCCGGTATCAGGACTAAAAAACGCAATATGGCTGAGAAAATCCTCAAAGGCGGCAATATCCACGCCATATTTGCCCACTCTGTCACGACTTGCGATATCAGTATGGGAAAGCGTTGCCCTCTTGCCGTCAAGGCTTACTAAAGAAAAGCCCTTGCGGATTCCTTCGACTCGTATCTCCTCTGTGTAAAAACCGGCAGGATTAAGATTCTGTAGGTCATGAGAGATTCTCTTGATAAGCGTCGTCTTGCCGATGCCCGGAGGGCCTGTTATGAGGATGTGCTTCTTTCGCATAGTAAAACTCATTGACACTGAGGACTGCTTTTCCTATACTTCAGACCATCAAAGGATGTCTTCAAAAAGTTTATCAGACTCAAAATGGTTTTTCATTGAAAAAGATTTCACTCATACCTCCCAGATATCGATTGAGCTATGTTCGAGCATGCATAGGGGCGAGCGAGGCATGAAGTGGGGTTAAGACTTTTTACCAGCAACAGATTGGAAACCCTGGCAGAGAATCTGAGTGAAGTTCTCAAGGCGCCTCTTTCTTCGCCTTTGGACAAA
>CAITLA010000074.1 GCA_903893135.1 uncultured Syntrophaceae bacterium
CCATCATGAAAGGCAAATACAAAATCCTGGTATCCAAGGCGAGATAAAGTACGGTGTGAGCCGGACTGGCGCTTGATGCTCCATCCGATAGCAATAAGAGCGGAGAGTACCTTCTTGGCTTTGACAGACGGCCACTGAGTCATACAGCCGCGAAGCCAATGCTAATAGGCATGGGACTACATTCTGCCATTTCAAGACGGTCTGCCAGAACCCGTAGCGCAAGAGCCTCAGCTTTTCTCATGGCTTCTTCGGCAGTTATTCCGTAAGCGAGAACTCCCGGCAATTGAGGCACTTCTGCTATCCAACGGCCATCTTCTTCACGTTCGTATTCTATACTATAATTCATGGCCAGCCTCCTGCATGACGCTTTTCCAGAAAAACGTTACATCATTTGTGATAATAATGCCAGAAATAATCCGTTTACAATACTATTCGAAATGATGGATGCCCATCAAAATCGCCGGATGCTTTGTTTTAGGAAGTATGCATCAACCGGATGAATCGGATTTAATTCTGAATATCAACCGCCCATCTGTCGTATCGCAGAAGGAGCAGCAAGCCGGGAAGAGCCAGTGCCGTGCAGATGACAAAGAACATCACCCAGCCCACGGCGTCGGCGAGATATCCTGTCGGCGCCCCCGTCACGTTACGGCCCACGGCCATAAGACTGCTGAGCAAGGCATATTGGGTCGCAGTAAACTTCCTGTTACACAAGCCCATGAGAAATGCCGTATATGCCGCCGTTCCCATGCCGCCACAGAAATTCTCAATCCCGATAACGACGGCCAGTGCCCAGATCTCGCGGCCCGTAAATTCGAGCAGAATAAAAGCCAGGATAGATACCCCCTGCAGCACCCCAAAAACAAAGAGGGATCTCTTCAGAGGCCACCTGGACATGATGGCGCCTCCCATGAGCGCGCCCACGATCGTCGCCGCCATACCGAAGCCCTTGTAAATGGTCCCCAGCTCTGTTCGCGAAAAGCCCACGTACTTCAGGATATACGGCGTCGTCATCTGGGCTGCGGCAATATCCCCCAGCTTGTAAAGGATGATAAAAAGGAGAATCTCCAGAGAACCGGGCCTTCTGAAGAATTCTATGAAGGGTGAGACGGCTGCTTCATAGAGATTTTTCGGAGGTTCGACCGTCTCGCCCGTCAAAGTAATCTTGAGAGGCTCGGGCGCGACCAGCGTGGCAATGCAGCCGATAACCATGGAAAAACCCATGATACAATAAACCATTTTCCAGGACACGTAATCAGAGAGTATTAGGGCCAGAGCGCCGCTCACCAGAAGGGCGATCCTGTAGCCCATGATCCATACGCCGACTCCTGCACCCCGCTCTTCAGGCTTCAGGTACTCCGTCCGGTACGCGTCGAGCACGATATCCTGGCTCGCGCTGAAAAAGGCGAGACTAAGCGCTACGGCGGCTACGAGCAGGGGCATGGAAGCAGGGTTGAAAAACCCCAGTGCGGAAATCGTGAAGATGAGCGCAAGTTGCGTGATGAGCATCCATCCCCGCCTCCTCCCCAGGAAGGGCGGCACGAACCTGTCCATCAGCGGCGACCACAGGAACTTGAAGGCGTAAGGCAACCCTACGAGAGAATACAATCCGATGGTTTTTATATCGACTCCCTCTGCCACCATCCAAGCGGAAAGGGTGGAACCCGTGAGCGCGAGAGGCATGCCGGAGGCAAATCCGAGTATGAACATGAGGAGCATTTTCCCGCTCAAATAGACCTTGAACCAGTTGAAAGGGTTTCGCTCCATCGTTCAATCACTGATAAGTTTCAAAGGAATTACTTTTTCCGGGCCGCCTCAACCAGGGCTCGAAAGATATTCTGTTGCGGTTCTTCATCCTGCATCTGTTCCGGATGCCACTGAACCCCCAGGATGAATCTGCCGGAGAGGGCCCAGGGCGAGCCTTCCGAGGGCTCGATCGCTTCGATAACACCGTCCGGCGACCAGGCGGAGGCGTAGAGATCTCCGCCGATCTTCTGAGGATGGACAGCCTGATGGTGACTGGAATTTGTCATGAGCAAGCCGCCCGCGGGCATATTCACGGCCCGGGCAGCGAGGCTGCTCTTCTCAAGGTGCACGGGATGGCGAAAATTCGGGTCTTCATCACCCCTCTCCTTCCTTGAGTGCGGAATGTAGGAACTGCCCGCGGGGACATCCCATTCTGTTCTGATATCCTGTATCAGCGCGCCCCCCTGCGCTACACTGATAAGCTGATGGCCACCACAGATACCAAAGATCGGCAAGGCAGTTTTATGCAGCGCCCATTTCGCCATCTCCAGGTCAAAGCGGTCACGGCGTTTCGGCATCAGTTCATCTTCCGGCTGCGGATGGCCCCCGAAGTGATCAGGCCAGTAGTCATCGCCTCCGATGAGGACAATACCGTCAATAATAGGCATGAGAGCGTGTATCGTAGTGAAATCGTCACAGGGCGGGAGGCAAAGCGGCACGCCACCGGCGCCTGCCACGGCATCCACATAGCTGATAGGGACCAGAAGCCCGTATTTTTCATATTTGTCTATGAGATCCATAGACATGTTAAGCCCGATTATTGGACGCCTGATCATGCGGTTTTTCTTTTCCCCTGCACCAAAAAATGTTCCATCAATGTCGCGCCACTATAAGGGAAATGGGCTTGTGTGTCAACTGCCCTATATTTGTCTCAATGACGCTTTCCCTTTGACATATAATTACCTTTCCCGTATAGTTATTCGGAAAAAAGCGTATTTCGTGATTAAAAATCCAGAAAAGTGAGGAGCCTCGTATGAAAGTAAGCATTGACAATGATCTTTGTACAGGATGCGGACTGTGTGTCGATACTGTCCCGGACGTTTTCGAGCTGGTGGACGATCTGGCCTCTGTAAAGGTGGCAACAGTAAAGAAGTCGCTGTATGATGCCGTGAGGGAAGCGGGGGACGATTGTCCGACGGAAGCAATTACCATAGAGGAGTAGGAAGTCATGGTACATTATGAAGAATTAGGATTGGTAAATACCAGAGATTTATTCAAAAGGGCCATGCACGGCGGCTATGCCATACCTGCTTTCAACTTCAACAACATGGAGCAACTGCAGGCTATAGTAGCTGCCAGCGTCGAAACGAAATCACCAGTTATTCTGCAGGTCTCAAAAGGCGCCCGTCAATATGCAAATCAGACCCTGCTGCAATACATGGCCAAAGGAGCAGTGGAAGTGGCAAGGGAGATGGGTTATGCAATCCCCATAGCCCTCCATCTGGATCACGGCGATTCCTTTGACCTCGCGAAATCCTGCATTGAAACCGGCTTCTCCTCGGTAATGATCGACGGGTCCCATTTGCCATACGAAGAAAATATAGGACTTACCACACGGGTTGTTGAATTGTCCCGACGTTACAATGTGACGGTTGAAGGGGAATTAGGTGTGCTGGCAGGTGTTGAAGACGAAGTTTCATCCCAGCAGAGCCATTACACCAAACCGGAAGAAGTGGAAGACTTTGTGAAGCGCACAGGTGTCGATTCGCTGGCAATATCCATCGGAACCTCCCACGGCGCATTCAAATTCAAGGTCAAACCCGGCGAGACCCCGCCGCCGCTCCGGTTTGACATACTGGAGGAAGTGGAAAGGCGCATACCCGGTTTCCCGATAGTTCTGCACGGCGCCTCTTCCATACCGCAAAATATAGTTGATGAGATCAATAAATACGGAGGCAAGCTCGATGATACCGCGGGGATTTCTGAAGACCAGCTGCGCAGGGCGGCGAAGTCCGCCGTATGCAAGATAAACATTGACTCTGACGGAAGATTAGCCATGACAGCGGCGATCAGAAAGGTCTTTTATGAAAAACCGGACGAATTCGACCCGAGAAAATATCTCGGTCTCGCCCGTGATGCATTGAAGGAACTCTACAAACACAAGATCATCAATGTTTTGGGAAGTGACGGCAAGGCCTGACACTTTCACTGTCGTAGAAATAAGACAGAAAATTTATGCGCCACAAGACGGGGGCCAGTAATGATAAAAGTTACGCCTGATAAGCTCCAACCGGGAATGCGGCTTGCCAGGCCGGTCATGAACAAGGCCGGTATGGCGCTCCTCGGTGAAGGCACAGAACTTACAGAATTGAGATTACTGTAGGAGACATGGAATATTTACGCAGATGAGGGACTGTCAATGCCGGGCGTTTTTGAAATTTCTGTAACAACCGAATTTTCTGCTGCCCACTCCTTGCAAGGCTATCCCGGCAACTGCGCCCAGGTGCATGGACATAACTGGACCGTGGAAGTTTTTGTGAGATGCCGGGAGTTGAACGCTATTGGCATCGGCATTGATTTCAGAGAAGTGAAGCGGGCCATAAAAGAATCCATAGAGAATCTTGATCACTCCTGCCTCAATGAACATCCGGCATTCGAACACACAAATCCATCTTCCGAGAATATCGCCAGGTTTTTATACAAAGAACTCGGCGCGAGAATCAATTCGGAGAACGCAAAGATTTCCAGGGTGAAGATCTCCGAGACGCCGAACACGGGGGCATATTACTGGGAGGAATAGTTGCTGAAGATAAATGAGATTTTCTACAGCATCCAGGGCGAGTCTTCCTATGCCGGACTGCCCTGCGTTTTTGTCAGGCTCACCGGATGCAACCTCAGGTGTTCATACTGCGACACCCGGTATGCATATGAGGAAGGCGAAGATCTACAAATTGAAGAGATCATCGACAGGATAACGTCCCACCGGTGCGTGCTGGTTGAAATTACGGGCGGCGAGCCTCTGATGCAGAAGGACACGCCCCTTCTCATACAGAAGCTGCTCGATATGGGCTTTGAGGTGCTCCTGGAAACCAACGGCAGCATGGACATAAGCGTAATCGACAACCGCTGCGTAAAGATCTTAGACATCAAGTGCCCCTCAAGCGGAGAGGCAAAACAAAACGATCTGGAAAATCTCAAAAGGCTCCAACCGAAAGACGAAATCAAGTTTGCCATAGGAAGCAGGGAGGACTACGATTACGCGAAAAACATCCTGTCTTTCATAAATAGAGCCAAGGGAAATATTAAGCCGCCCCTATTTTCGCCCGTTTACGGAAAAATTAATCCGGAACTTCTGGCGCAATGGATACTGGCGGATCATCTCGATGTGAGAATGCAGATTCAGCTCCACAAATTCATCTGGAACTCTGAAACGAGGGGGGTTTAGAAGAAGCTTTATGAGTCATCACGAGAAGGCCATCGTTCTTTCCAGTGGCGGAATCGACTCTACTACAGCAATGGCTATGGCCAAATCGGAAGGTTACGAGATTTACAGTCTGAGTTTTTTTTACGGCCAGCGCCACGCTCTGGAGCTGGAGGCGGCAAAAAAGGTCGCCGGATTCCTCGGCGCCAAGAAGCACCTCGTCGTCAATATCGATTTGAGAGCGTTCGGGGGCTCGGCCCTCACCGATGATATAGAAGTGCCCAAAGGCCGCGACGAAAGCGCCATGCAGCGAAGCATTCCTGTCACCTATGTGCCCGCCAGAAACACCATCTTCCTTTCCTACGCACTGGCGTGGGCGGAGATTTTGGGAGTGTCGGACATATTCATCGGCGTGAACGCTATCGATTACAGCGGTTATCCTGACTGTCGGCCCGAATATATTGCGGCGTTCGAGAATATGGCCAATCTCGCAACGAAGGCCGGGGTGGAGGGAAAGACCAGAGTGAGAATAAGGACGCCCCTTATCGACATGTCAAAAGCGGATATCATCAGGCGCGGGATCGAACTCGGCGTTGATTACGGTATTACCCACAGTTGCTACGATCCTGCACCAGATGGAAAAGCCTGCGGGCAGTGCGACATCTGCCTCTTGAGAAAAAAAGGATTCCGGGAGGCCGGGATCCCTGACCCTGCAATATATATTGCCTGAGAATCATTATGACGCAAAAAAAAAGCCGTGGTATCGAGAACCACGGCTTTTTTCTTTATAACGCGACCGGCGAAAAGCTATAGCATCTCAAAGATGCCCGCTGCGCCCATTCCTCCCGCGATGCACATGGACACTATGCCTCTTTTTGCTTTACGTCTCTTCAATTCATAGAGAAGCTGCGCCGTCAGCTTGCCGCCTGTGGCCCCGAGAGGATGCCCGAGGGCAATGGCGCCGCCGTTAGGATTGATATCACCTGCCGCCAGCCTGTCTTCAATGCCTACAACCTTTATAGAGTAAAGAGCCTGGCAAGCGAAGGCCTCGTTAATTTCGAAGACATCAATGTCTTTTGTCGAGAGTCCAGCCATTTTAAGAACCTTGGGTATCGCAAAGGCCGGTCCTATGCCCATCTCTTCCGGTTTACAGCCGGCAACAGCATAATGGGTAAGCCTCGCAAAGGGCTTCAATCCGGACGACCTGGCCTTTTCTTCGCTCATCAACAGAGCAAACCCCGCTCCGTCAGTCATCTGAGATGAATTGCCGGCAGTCACCGAGCCTCCCTGCTTGAAAGGGGACTTCAATCGTCCAAGATCTTCCATCGTAGTCGGCCATCTGACACCGTCATCCATGTCAAATACGAGTTGTTCCCTGACCCTCTTGCCGTTTTTTGATTTTGCATAGCGATAGGCCGTAATCGGTATTATCTCATCTTTAAACTTCCCTGCCTTTATTGCCTCGAATGCCTTGCGGTTGCTCTCCATGCCGAACCTGTCCTGATCCTCGCGGGACACCTTGTAATTGGCGGCAACGTTCTCCGCCGTAATGCCCATGGATACATATACATTCGGTAAATCTCCCCAGTCGGGATGAGGGCGGTAGACACTGCCCCCCATGGGAACGTGGGACATGCTCTCACAACCCCCTGCGATGATTACACCCGACCAGCCCGCCCGGATCTTCGCTGTTGCATCGGCAATAGCCTGCAGCCCCGAAGAACAGAAACGGTTTATCGTCATGCCGCAGGCAGTTATCGGAATGCCTGCTCCTATAGCTATGACCTTTGCCAGGTTCATGCCCTGTTCGGCTTCGGGAAAAGCGCACCCTACAATGACGTCGTCCACGTCTTCAAGCTTCAGTGCAGGAACCCTCGCTATGAGACCCTTCATAACCTGGATACCTATTTCATCACTCCGGGTATATGCAAGGCCGCCTCTCCTGTAGCGACCACCCGGACTTCTCACAGATTCAACGATAACAGCATCACTCATAATATTCCTCCTTCATTAACGAAGCCGTCCATCTCAACCCCGTTTCAGATTATTTAAGATGTCCTCTCCTGTCAGTTGCGTAAAGGTTTGCCCGTGTTCAGCAAATGCATAATCCTGTCCTGCGTCTTTTGCTCGCCGCAGAGGCTCAAAAATGCCTCTTTCTCCAGGTCCAGGATTTCCTGCTCTGTGACCAGCGTACCCTCCGGACAGTCACCGCCGGAGAGTATATAGGCAAGCTTTCCGGCAATGTGGACATCATAGTCTGATATGAAATTCCCCTGCCTCATGTTGTACACTACGGAACTGCACATGCCCCGCAGGTTCTCCCCCATGACTGGAATAATTGCAGGCGCAGATTTCTTATAAAATTTTGAGAGACCCAAGACCACCTGTTTCGCATCCCAGATCTGCTGATCCCTGTTCATGCTGATATTATCTGTTTTCCTGACATATCCCAATTCCATAGCTTCCACGGCGCTTGTAGCAACCTTCGCCATTGCTATATTTTCGAATGCCTTGGAATAAAAATGCTGAAGGTTCAATCCCGCTTCCATGGCGCCATCGGGAATCCCTTCGGTGACTCTCACCATTATTTCTTTACAGCCGCCGCCCGCCGGTATCACCCCGACACCGACTTCCACAAGGCCTATATATGTTTCTCCACAGGGTTGACATTTCGCTCCGTGCATGGCGATCTCGCAGCCGCCGCCCAGGGCCATGCCCGCAGGGGCAGTAACAACCGGCTTGGAGAGATACTTCATTCTCATGTTGGCATTCTGGAAGTCTTCCACCATCTTCTCCAGAACATCCCAGTCACCTTTCTGGGCGCCCACAAGAACCATGAATACATTTGCGCCGACAGAGAAGTTGGTGGCGTGGTTGCCTACAACCATCCCTGCAAAATCCTTTTCCACGATATCGCAACCATCCATCATCATCTGCACGATGTACTGATCCACAGAATTCATCTTGGTATGGAATTCAAGGCAAAGAACTCCGTCGCCAATGTCAATCAGGCTTGCACCCGGATTCTGCTTCACAATCTTCTTTCTGTCCTTGAGGGCAGGGAGAACTATGATCTTCGCATTTTCCTTCAGTTTCACATAACTCTTTGTTTCGAAATCATAGTAATACAGACTGTCTTCCTTTTTGGTGTAAAATGACTCAAAGCTGGCATCAAGCATTTCCTCGATCTTCTTGGGGACCTGCTTGCCCAGTTTTTTCATCACGGCAACTGCTTCCCGGACACCCACGGCATCCCAGGTCTCGAACGGGCCGAGCTGGTGGTTGTAACCCCATTTCATGGCATTATCGATGGCCACGATGCTGTCGCAAATCTCCGGAACACGATTGGCAGCGTAGATAAAGTTGTTGCAGAGGTAATCACGGGCGAGATCCGCCGCCTTATCTGTCCCGTTAAATACTGTCCTGATCATTTTAGGAACGTCATCTTCCATCTTTTTCGCCTGCGAAATCGAATCGAACTTCGGTCTGGTTGCAGGCATGTACTCCATGGTGGTATAGTCGAGGACCAGTTTTTCCTTCTTGCCCTTGTCACCCGGCGCCCGCTTGTAGAACCCCTGCTTTGTTTTATTCCCCAGCCATTTGCGTTCCATCATCGTGTTCATGACATCCGAGGGAATAAATATATCCCGCATCTCATCATTGGGCACCGCTTCATAGAGGTTCTTCATGACATGGTGGCCTGTATCCAAACCCACCAGATCGAGGGTTCCAAAGATCGCCGAACCCGGTCTCCCCAGGGCTTTCCCTATGACGGCGTCAGTTTCGTCGATTCTCATTTTCTTATCAGCCATTAACCGCACGGCATTCGATATGTCGAATACACCTATACGGTTTCCGACAAAATTAGGGACATCCTTGCAGATCACAACTCCTTTACCCAATACCCGTTCGCAGAACTCCACCATATATACCACAATCTCTTTTTTTGTCTCTGCACCGGGAATGATCTCCAGAAGTCGCATATAGCGGGGCGGATTGAAAAAGTGCGTTCCCAGGAAATTGTTCTTCAGCCTTGGACCGAAATTGGCAGAAATATCTTTGATGGGTATGCCCGACGTATTTGTCGATACGATGCAATCCGGCTTTATCACTTTTTCAACCTTTGCAAACAGCTCCTGTTTTATTTTGAGGTTCTCGATGACAACTTCAATAACCCAGTCCACATCAGAAAGCCATGTCAGGTTGTCTTCAAAATTTCCGACTTTAATCATTGAGGCGTTCTTCTTTGTGTAGAAGGAAGCCGGTCTGGATTTCAAGACAGCATCCAGCCCCTTTGCGGCAAACCTGTTGCGCCATTCGCGACTCTTTTCCGTTAGACCCTTCCGCTTGTCAGCTTCCGTAAGCTCGAAGGGAATGATATCGAGCAACACACACCCGATCCCCGCATTGGTCAGATGCGCCGCTATGGAGGCACCCATGACCCCTGCGCCTAAGACTGCAGCTTTTTTAATATTGTAAGACATATTTCTCCTCCTTGCTTAATAGGTAAAAGACTCTACCGCCATTTCAATCGGAACTCTCTCGCCGAATTTGATGGCTTCGCACCTGGACTTTACAGTGGAAAGAATATCAACTGCAAAAAACCTCGCGGCGGCATTCTTACCGTAATAAAACGCGACATCGGGATCTTCGTGGATCAATGCTCGCTTCTTCCCTTTTGATTCCTCCACACCTCTTTCCCTGTAAATTGCATTTAGCTTTTCATCGGCAATGCCTGCAGCCTGCATCAGGAAATGCCCGATTATGACATCACCAAGAATCTCAAGGTATGGAGTCGCATTCAGGACCGGCATGAGAAAACCCGCGCTTTTCCCGAGCTGAGCAAAATGCATGGTGAGATCGATCAGCGCATTGTAGGCTTCTTCCAGATAGACCACATGTCTTTTGAGTTCTTCAATCCGTTTCAATTTCGATATAGATGCATTAATCTCGCCAAACATATTCATTACGTCCGCCCCTTTTCGCTGCCCGAGCTTCCTGCCAACCAGGTCGAGAGCCTGAATACCGTTTGTCCCCTCATAGATGCTGGCTATTTTACAGTCCCTGAAATACTGCTCAACGGGATAGTCGGAACAGTAGCCATAGCCGCCATAGACATCGATGGCATAGGAACAGATCAGCTGGGCCTTTTCCGAAGAATATGCCTTGCAGACAGGTGTAAGAAGGTCAACCAGTCCACGCCATTTTTCCCTCTCCTGCTCCGTATTTGAAATCTTTGCCAGATCCATGCAGAACCAGGTGAAGCAGATCAGCGCCCTTATGCCCTCCACGTGGGCCTTCATCCACAGAAGCTTTCTCCTGATATCCGGATGCTGTATAATAGAAACAGCTTTGGCATCCGGATTTTTCATGTCCCACACGGGGACACCCTGGATCCTCTCCTTGGCATACTGAACAGCATGTTCATATGCCGCCGTCGCATGACCAAGGCTCTGCATCCCCACGTCCATCCTCGATGCATTCATCATAAGGAACATTATCCTCATGCCCTGACGCTCTTTTCCCAGAAGTTCACCGATGCACTTCCCCTCATCGCCAAAATTAAGCGTACAGGTTGCAGACCCCTTGATACCCATCTTGTGCTCCACGTTGCCTGTCCGCACATCGTTGAATTCGCCGATAGTGCCGTCTTCCTTGACCCGGTATTTGGGAACGAGAAAGATCGAAATGCCTGATGTCCCCGGGGGATCTCCTTCTATCCTGGCAAGGACAGGATGAACTATATTTTCTGCAAGGTCATGGTCACCGCAGGAAATAAATATCTTGGTCCCCGTAATGCTGAATGTCCCATCGGGCAATCTCTTTGCAGATGTCTTCAAGGCGCCTACGTCGGTGCCCGCCCCTGGTTCAGTCAGACACATGGTGCCTGTCCACTTGCCTCCATACATGTTGTACATGTACTTTTTCTTTTGTTCCTCTGTACCATACTGCTCAATCAAATGAGCAGCGCCGTGGGTGAGCCCCGGGTACATAAGAAAGGCATAATTGGCTGCAAACATAGCCTCCAAACAGGCTGCTCTCACAACAAGCGGCAGCCCCTGGCCTCCCACATCGGGAGATTCAGTCGAGCAGAGCCACCCGGCTTCAATATATTTCTTAAAAACATCATGAAAGCTTGCAGGAGCATAAACTTTCCCGTCCTTGAATGTGCATCCTTCCTTATCCCCATCAGCGTATGCCGGAAGAAGGACATTCACTGCCAGCTTCTCCGCCTCGTTCTGCATCATCAGTACCATTTCTTTTGAGAAATCCGCATACTTCTCGTATTCGAACAATTTTTCTATGCCCAGCTGCTCAAAGAGAACAAATTGCTGATCTCGCGTGTTAACAAGCAAATTGCTCATAAGAAACCTCCTTTCAATTACATCAGTTCACTTTTTTTGCAAAAATGTTGCCACGCACTTCTGGTGCCGACAAGAACAACCATGTACGGAATCACCGGGTCAACTATTCTTCAAGCCTTTGATGAAGATATCCAAGCTTGCATTGACGGTAGACCTGATGAGGTCATCTCTCTTCGATTCCGACCCGATAAATATATATAATGAGATGATACCGTTGAGCAGCCCCCAGACGGCATTTCTGCATTGACGCACGTTTATGGACGGCGGGAATTCTCCCCTGTCAATTCCATACTGAAATATTTTCTCCATGAAGATGGTCTTATTGGTGGATTTAATGATATGG
The DNA here is from genome assembly GCA_903893135.1 of uncultured Syntrophaceae bacterium. GTDB lineage: Bacteria > Desulfobacterota > Syntrophia > Syntrophales > UBA2185 > Fen-1135. The sequence goes on from CAITLA010000074.1 coordinate 11,876, forward strand.
TTCTGAAGATCCTCCGGCAAATTACTGTGGTTGGCATGGAGCATAAAGGTTATGAGGATCCTGAAGAGCTCCCTGTCCCGGAGGAAGAAGTCCACGTAAGTGGAAGAGAGGCGAAACAGCATATCCGACGCATTTCCCCCGTCCTCAAATAAACCGGCCACCTTTTTGTGAAACTTGTCAATGTCGTTAAGAAGAATCTGACTATATATTTCCTCCTTACTCTTGAAATAAAGGTAGACTGCTCCTTTGCTAAGTTCAGCCTTCCTGGCAATGCTTTCGACGGTCACGGATTTGAAGCCCTTTTCAAAAAACAGTTTCCTCGCCGCTTTGAGGATGGCGCTTTTTCTGTTCTCTTTCTCCCGTCTTCTTCTTTTCTCAAATGCCAAGATAGTAAAACCTTCCCTCATGAAACTAACAGAAAGCTGCGTATGATGGTTGCCCGAGGCCTTGATTTTCAAAAATGAACTGTAGTCATTATATGACTGCTGGTCACTCATAACACTATAATTTAAATGATGTCAATAAAAATAAGCTAAAATGATTGCCTATTGGCCTGTCTGCGAAGCGGATATGAAAATATTGTTATTTTCTTACAGATTTGACTGACAGGACCGGCGATATGAGGCATGGGAAGGGGCTCGCAGACCCATGCCCTCCTGGGCATACAGTCCCCGCAAAGCTATCCAAGGGGAGATGAAAATAGGACAGATTATCTTGGGAAGCCATGGTCTTAAGGTGAATTCACCGGCTCCCCGGAAACAATTTTGATGTGGTTACCCCGATCCTTGCGAGACGGAATGTTAAAGCCGTTAGAAGACATTCAAGACCATACTTCATACTTCGCCTGAAGTTAATTGAAGAAGCTTCCGCAAAGTATTTTGTGGGACAACTGACTTCGGCTATGGTATGTCCAAACCAGATAATCTGAGCCAACATCTGATTGTCAAACACAAAATCATCAGAATTTGCATCTATTGGCAGTTGCTCTAACAGCTGTCGCGAAAAAGCTCGATAGCCTGTATGGTATTCAGAAAGTTTTGCGCCCATAAGGATGTTTTCCACAAGGGTAATAAAGCGATTTGCAACATATTTCCATACTGGCATCCCGCCTTTTAGGGCATAACCTCCAAGTATCCTCGAACCCAAGACACAGGGGTACAGACCATTCCCGATCAGGGCTGCCAGAGCCGGAATCAGCATCGGCGTATATTGATAATCAGGATGCACCATTATGATAATGTCGCCTCCCCGTTCAAGCGCCAGTCTATAACATGTCTTCTGATTTGCACCGTAACCCATGTTGCGATCATGAACGCATACCTCCACATTCGCGAGGGTCTTCGCAATTACGGCAGTACCATCCTGGCTTGCATCATCGACAAGAATAATCATATCGACTATTCCCTGGGCCATGACTTCATCATAGGTTTTTTGGACGGTCTGTGCCGCATTATATGCGGGCATGACAACTATCACTTTTTTCTCTTTAAACATTGCGTTATGCCACCTCTAATATTTTGTGCACGTTATGCTCAATCTTAGTCTTTCATCTGCGCGAATCTTCTGATGCCTGACAAATGGTCGACGCGGGAAATCCTGTGATTTCATATCAGCGATAAATGGTTTTTCTCTGAAGAGACCGGAGATTATTAATAGCATCATCATAATAGGGATTGATTTTTAGGGCCTCTTGAAAATGTCCAATTGCCTCCTCATCCCTCCCCACATTTGCCAATGCCAGGCCCAGATTGTTATGGGTCACGGCGTTGTCTCTGTCAATTTTCAGGGCTTTTTCGTAATAGCCTATGGCTTCTTCCATCTTCCCCAGCCTGGCCAAAGCGCCTCCCATATTGCGGTTGGCGTAGACATAGTCAGGTCTGATTCTCAAAGCCTCCTTGAAATGCTCAATAGCTTCATCGAATTTGCCCTTGTTAGCAAAAGCTACTCCCAGATTATTATGGGTTGATTCATCATTTGGCTTTATTCTCAACGCTTCATGATAATAAACCATTGCTTCATCGATCTTCCCCTGCCTTGCCAGGGCAACACCCATATAGCCGTAAGGCCCCGCGTATTCAGGCTCTATTCTTATAGCATATCCAAAATGATAAATAGCCTCTTTAAATTTCCCCAGGTCAGTTAAGGAGATTCCAAGATTGTAATGGGCACGGGAGTTCATACCGGTTACCCGCAGGGCATGTTCGAAGAGCGTCACACCGTTCTGCCAGTATCGGACCTGCAGCACAGTACAAATCATTAAGCCCGCGATGACTGCGCCCGAAGATATGGCGAAGATAATCTTCCGCTGCGGCCATCTTCTCAGGAGATCAGGAACGCCCCAGGCAATAATAATAAAAAGACCAATCATAGGAACATAGGCATAACGGTCGGCCATAGCCTGCTTGCCCACCTGTATCAGCCCGATGACAGGCACAAGGGTTCCTACATACCAAAGCCATCCCATAAGTGCATACCGGCATTTATGGGCCATGAAGATCGCAAGGCAGGATATAACGAAGAGCAGTAAGAGAGCTCCAATTATTTGCAACGAATCCAGTTCCCTGGAATACGGATAAAAGACGGCGAGGTTCTCGGGCCAGAACATCTTCCCCAAATATCTTGCATAGGAAAGAACTGCATTGGCCATTCGGTCGGGAAGAGGCAATTTATCTATGGAAATCGTAACATCCCCATGAAAACTGGAGAGAAATGTTGCGATACCGACGATGGCTGCCAGAGCAAAGAGGGGTATTTTTTCAAATACGAGACGGGGAAACATCTTCCACGACGTGAGGCGTCCCATGGGCCAGTAATCCAGGAGCAATAAGGTGAAGGGGAATGTTACAATCATTGGCTTGGACATTAATCCTAAGGAAAATGTCATGAGGATGAGACAGTACCTGTATCGCGTCGGACGCTCCACGTAATAAGCATAAGACCACATCCCCACGAGCCAGAAGAACGTACATAATACATTCTTCCGTTCTGAAACCCACGCAACGGATTCCACATTCAGGGGATGAACAGCAAAGAGCGCTGCCACAAGGGCGCTTTTCCATGCAGTGCCGCTCATGCGCTTCAGTATTATATACAGCAGTGTTGAATTCGCGATATGAAAGATCACGTTCGTCCAATGATGTCCGCCCACCCTGGACCCGAAGAACTGATAATCCAACATGTGCGAAACCCATGTTAGAGGATGCCAGTAGCCCGTATGAATGTCTTTCAGCGCCCACGAAATACTGCCCAATGTCAATCCAGACTTGACATAAGGGTTTTCCGTTATATAGTCAATGTCATCCAGGGAAATCAGGTCATAATGCTGCACCGGCCAATATGCAACAAGGATGGCGGCTGAAACGAGGATACATATCAAGAGGTCTCGATATTTTTTGAAATCATCACCACTGTGCCTGTCCCTGCTTAACGGCATTGTTATCCCACCACGGTTATAGTTAATCCTGTCACCATATACTAAATTATGGGCACGATGGCGAGGGTTTTTGCCATCTGCTTCCGTCAACGGCGACAAGAAACAGAGCCTTAAGAACAATGTTTAAGGGTCATATTTTTATGAATTTCGATTGTAAATCATGGATTGGATATGCTACATATCCTGTGCAAATTAAATTTACCATTCTTGAATAACAGATCCATTCTTTAAAAAATTCTCTGCGAGGATAGCTGTTCTATGCTGAACAATAAAACCGTTGCCGTTGTTATCCCGGCCTATAATGAAGAGAAACAGATAATTCACGTGATATCGACGATGCCGGAATTTGTAGATCGCATCATCGTAGTCAATGATTGCTCCACAGACAAGACTGCCGGCCTTGTTTCTGATTATATAAAAAAACAAAACTATGCCGGGGAAACCGTGTCTAGGAGAAATAGACCCGCGTATACTAAGTATAACCAGGCAGATGTCATCCTTCACGAAATGGCGGAAAAAGAGATTGAATATTATATTCCTTCCGAAGTGGCAAACAACAAACCTGAATCCGATAGAATAATACTTATTAACAATTTAATAAATGGCGGGGTGGGGGCCGCCATAGCAAGGGGATACAAATGGTGTCTTGATCATCAGATCTTTTGTACTGCCGTGATGGCTGGTGACGGACAAATGGATCCTGCCGAACTGGAGTCCATCTGCCGACCTGTGATTGAGGATGGCATCGACTACGTAAAAGGAAATCGCCTCATACATCGAAGTGCATGGATAGTCGTACCGAAGACCAGATATATCGGAAATGCCATTCTTTCGATTCTGACGAAAATTGCCTCAGGATACTGGCACATCTCAGACACCCAATGCGGATATACTGCCATTTCGCTAAACGCTCTGCAGGCCATCAGGATTCACGATATCTATCACAGTTACGGCGTGCCGAATGATCTCCTGGTTAAACTTAATATCGCTCACTGTACAGCCAAAGAGGTGGGCATCAAGCCTATCTACAATATCGGCGAACAGTCTAAGATGAAGGTCTCCAGGGTCATACCGAAAATCTCCTGGCTCCTGCTTAAATCATTTTTTAAACGGCTGTGGATCAAGTATCTTGTAAAGGATTTTCATCCCCTTTTTCTATTGTATCATTTCTCCTTTTTGCTCGGCATCATCGCAATTCCTTACGCAATCAAAATCGCCGGCATCATTCTTTTCACCACAGACAGTGTCTCTCCCCTAACAATGCTGGCTTTTGCATTCCTCTTTATTAGCTCTTTTCAGTCCCTCCTGTTTGCCATGTGGATGGACATTCAAGACAATGAAAGGTTGTATAAGTGATACTATGAAGAATCGTAATGATACAGCTCTTCCAAATGTCGCGGGCATAGGCACAGGTTACTGGGGCAAGATTCTTGTCAGAAATTATGCAGACCTCGGTGCGCTCAAGCTGATCTGTGA
>CAITLA010000075.1 GCA_903893135.1 uncultured Syntrophaceae bacterium
GCAAAAACTTTTTTCAGGGCCGGTGGATCAGGCATGCAGGCTGGTGGCCGGACCGCATTGTGAGGCTTTTTCAAAAAGGCCAAGGCCGCATGACGCCGGCAAAAGTCCATGAATCGGTGGAAGTCAAAGGACTCGTGGAGCTCCTCGATTGTCCTATCGAGCATTATACGGAAAGCCGTCTCAGCCACATCCTTATCAAAATTGATCAGTACTCCACAATTGGCGCCGAAGAGGCATTCAAGGAGGGCAAGACAGCCTCGATCTGGTCTGCAATTCTCAGGGCAAAGCTTGCTTTTCTTCATAACTATATATTGAGGTGCGGCTTTCTCGACGGCACTCCGGGCCTCACCCTGGCAATCGCGGATGCCGTCAACAAGTTTTTCAAATATGCCAAGCTGGCCGAACTATCGCGGCAGTTCAACAAGAAACGAGACATTTGAAGATATGCACATTAATGTCATTGCGAGGGTGAGCCGCAGCCCTGAGCAACATGAAGGGTCGGCCCCGCCGTCTCGTCCATCTGTCATTCCGAACGAATGTGAGGAATCTTAAGATCCCTCACTCTGCTCGGGACAGGGATTTCTCAGTCACTGCGCGCCTTCGAAATGACAAGAAATGGAATTGCGACACAGTCTCCGAGCGCAGAATGACAAAGCATATGGAATTTATCTTGACTCAACAAGAGGTGCTTTCATGAGAGCCAATGTGACCATTGATAAAGATATCCTTGATGAACTCCTGAAGGAGACGAAGGCAAAAAGCAAAGTGTCAGCCGTGAAAATTGCTGTTCGTGGATACTTGAAACGAAAAAAGATAGAGAGAATAATGGCCATGAAAGGCAAATTGGATTTCGATCTGACGGCTGACGAAATAAGGCATTATGGGCGGTAGAAAAATCCTCGTCGATCCTTTAATAATCTGGATTGATTATTTGAAAAATAAATCATCTCGTATTGCCGAGAAAGTGGATGGCATGCTGACGAAAAAGGAGCTATCGTTTGTTAAAAATAAAGCAACCCGGCACGGGAATCAACTCGATGTGTTGGGATGATATCTTAAAAATGAAAGCGTCGAGAGCTTTTTTGTGATGATGAAATTATTTGTTTATGATATGCTTTGCCATCCTTTAAAATCACAGGGCTAGGAATTTAAAGATAACATACAAGCCGGCAGATGGGAGTCTGACCATCATAACAGCGATGGTAAAAGTAGAATAATCTATGAAAATAGAATACGACAACGAAATTGACGCCCTGTATATTCGATTACAGGAAAAGCATGTGGATCGAACATTGGAAATTGTGGAAGGTTTAAATATTGACCTTGATGCATCCGGGAAGATGATCGGGATAGAAGTGCTTGATGCTACGGACAGGTATTCTTTGGCTGATATTTTCAATATTTCAACTGAAAATTTAATACTTGAAAAAGCATTGCCTCACAAAGTAGCTTAAACAGTCGGATGAAAATGCAGCAGAAGGCTACAAGTTGAGGGATCGGGCTCCAACATTAAAAGGTGACGGTCCCCCTATGGTTTTCACGAACAGGAGGTGTTTGTTTGCGTAGCTTAAAGTATGTTGTCTATCGTGAAGGAAAATATTTTGTCTCCCAATGTTTAAATGTAGAGGTGTCCAGCTTTGGGAAAAGCATTGATGAAGCTGTTACAAATCTAAAAGATGCTGTAGAGCTTTACCTCAAGGACGATTCTGCGATGTGCCTCTTTCATGATGTTGGTGATGCCTTGATCGGTGAGGCTTTTATAAATGCCTAAACTGTACTCATCGCGACACATCATAGCTGTGCTTCATTCGCATGGCTTTGTCGAGGTAGACCAAACCGGCAGCCATAAGAAGTTTCGACTTGAAAGTCTTACCGCTATTGTACCAGCGGCAAAACGTGAAATTCCATATGGCACGTTTATGTCTGTTCTCCGTCAGCCTGGTTTGCGTAAGCAAGATTTTGAATGAGAACAGGACATATAACTACGAACCGATAAAATTGGCATTATTCCCCCGGAATATTTGTGCTGGGCAGATGCTGGGCACGATCAGAGGCTTAACCTTGGGGGGATTAGTATTATGTCCCCAGAATATCACATTGGTGTAATCTTTTTTGCTTTCAGCTTTGAGCTAAAATGAATTTATTGCCCACATAATAGAGTTTATCAAAGAACTCTACCCTAAATCATGTTGACACTTGACCTGTTTATGGGCTATAATTGGTCTCATTAACATAAGACGAGGTGACTTATGAAATTATCAAGTCAAATCAAACCAATCAGCTACCTGAAGGCCCACGCCGCTGAAATCGTCCGCAATATGGGCGCGCTGCGGGAACCACTTGTCATCACCCAGAACGGAGAGGCCAAAGTGGTCATACAGGACATAGAAAGCTACGAACAAACCTTGGAAACGATGGCCCTTTTGAAAATTCTGGCCCTCGGCAACCGCCAGATCGAGGCAGACAACGTTGAGCCCGCCGCCGATGTGATCAATCGCCTGCGGAAGCAACGGAGCGAACGCTGATGCCCTTCGAGGTTTTTTTGACGGCCGACGCGGCATGTGACCTTGAAGAACTCTATCAATACATAGGCCGGCACGATGCGCCGGGAAAAGCGGAACACGTGCTGACGAGCATCGATAAGACTTTCAGCAGCCTGTCCGAGTCACCCGAACGTGGCGCCTATCCGAAAGAACTGCTGGCCTGGGGAATCCGCGATTATCACGAGGTCTTTTTCAAACCCTACCGTGTGATTTACCGGGTTATGGGCGACACCGTGTACGTCTTGCTGATTGTCGATGGACGTCGCGATATGCAAACGCTATTGCAGCGAAGGCTTCTGGAGCAATAAATATGGGCGCTGTCCCTATTTTCGCCAAAACAATATTGGAAGAGAACAAGCACGTCCTGTTCGCGTATCTATTCGGCAGTGTGGCCAGAGGAGAACAATCGCCATTAAGCGACATAGATATAGCTGTATATTTTCATCAAGATATCGACCTGACAACGGAGAAATTGAATCTTATGGGGGATTTGATTGACCAAATGGGAACGGATCACATCGACCTTGTCATTCTTAACACGGCGCCCCTGTCGCTCGCGGCGAGAATTCTGAAATGCCGCGAGATCCTTGTTGACCGTCATCCCTTTATCCGACACCTTTACGAATCCCTCATCATGAGAGAATCTTTTGATTTTTATACTCTGGAAACATCGATACTAAAGCGGCGGTATGCCCATGGTGGATAAGAACCTGATTCTCCGAAAATTGACCGAGTTGGAAGAGTATCTTCATCAAGTTAGCGAGTATTCAACGATTTCGGTGGAAGAATATACAGAAAGCTGGAAGACTCAAAGGATTGTTGAAAGAACGCTTCAGATCATGATCGAACTCTGCATCGACATTGCGGGTCACATCATATCGGACAAAAAACTGCGCATGCCTGTGAGTTACGCCGATACCTTCAGGGTTCTTTTTGAGTGCCGCCTCATTGCGCCGGAAACATACAGCGTTATGGAGAAAATGGCCAAATTCAGGAACATTGTCATTCACCAGTACGAAAAAATCGATGCCGTTATCGTCGTCATGATTTTACAGAAACACCTGAGCGACTTCCTTACTTTCAGGGATGAACTATTGGCAATCCTTGGTGATGATGCAAAACGCTAAAAAACAAGACCTGACCCCCAACTTACCGGAACGCTAACACTAAAGGAGGTTCCCATGCTTAATGTAACGGTTAAAAAAGAGATCATCAATCAGATTGGGAGGCTCGATTACGAGCATCAGAGGCGTGTGCTTGATTTTGTCCGTGCCCTTGCTGTGACCAACCCGAAAGGTGTCCCGGGTAAGCAGCTTCTTTCCTTCGCAGGGACCTTCCCCGCTGATGATCTGAAGGTCATGAAACAGGCTATAGAAGACAGCTGCGAGAAGGTAAATCTCAATGAGTGGTAAATATCTGCTTGATACAAATATCGTGATAGCCCTTTTTGCAGAAGACCCTTCCGTCCAAAAGCATATTGCCAAGGCGGGAGAGATATTCATCCCGGCCCCTGTTATTGGAGAACTTTTTTTTGGTGCTTTCAAGTCCGAACGGCCGAAGGCAAATTCAGCACGTATAGAAAATTTTGCCGCCAGCAATACCGTCCTTGCGTGCGACATCGGCACAAGCAGGGAATACGGACGTATCAAGAACATTTTACATAAAAAGGGCTTTCCTATCCCGGAAAACGATATCTGGATTGCTGCTCTGGCAATGGAGCATGGGCTTACCCTTGTCTCACGTGACGAACACTTCAAGAAGATAGATAAGCTAAAAAGGACGACATGGTGATATTTTTTGGAATCCGGGGACATGACCCGAATTCGCCAGAATTCGGTATCGTGTCCCCAGATTCGCATTCGGGATGTGAAAATGGAGGTGAAATTTTATGAAAACTGGAACTTTTGATGAAGCTTTGGAAATTATAGAATCTTTTCCCGAAGAGCAAAAAGAATCGATTATCGAAATTGTCAAACGTCGGTTAACAGAAGAACGGAGAGAACGGCTTGCACAAACTGTTAAGGAAGCGCGGGAGGAGTATGCCCGTGGCGAAGTCAGGCGGGGCACAGTTGATGACCTTATGCTTGAGATTACCCAATGAGAACATTGATATGGAGTAATGCATTTACAAGATCCTTCAAAGGGTGGATGCGGAAACGGCCGGATCTGAATAGCGATATAGCAGAAGCCTTAAGGCTTTTGCTTGTTAATCCGTTTGCACCACAACTTGAGACTCACAAGCTTAAGGGAAAACTTTCAGGCTCATGGGCATGCAGCGCGAGTTACGATTTGCGTATCTTATTCGATTTTGTGAAGGCGGAAAAAGATAAAGATGATGATATTCTTTTGTTAGCGATAGGAACCCATGATGAGGTTTATTGAACGAGTGATCAACTTACCGTTTACTGATCTAATGAGGAAATGGGGTCACCCATCAGATTATTGAAATCTGTCAGAGATACCGGGGAATCCGGGGACATGACCCGAATTCGCCAGAATTCGGTATCGTGTCCCCAGATTCCACATGCAAAACGCTAAAATACAAGACCTGACCCCCAACTTACCAATGGCAAGCAAATTTGAAAAGGATCATATCTTCGAAAAACTCTTGGAATTTTGCCGCGGCGAGAAGAACATTGTTGCCCTCTATATGTTTGGCTCTGCAGCAACGGGCAGAGAGAACCGCAACAGTGATTTAGATTTGGCTGTTATGGTGCGGGAGGATATTAATGAAGAACGACGCATTGCATGGGAGACTTCATTGTCAAATTTGCTGCGCAGTGATGTAGATCTTGTTATATTTAATAGGTCGCTGCCATTCCTCCAGCATCAAATTCTCAAATACGGTCGCTTAATCTATGAGGGAGATTCATCCGAAAGAGTTCGCCAGGAAGTCCTGTCCCGTACAGAATATCTGGACGGTAAAGAACTTTTCAAAGAGATTAGGTGAAAAGCCCATGGTTGATAAAGAATTAGTATCGCGGAAGATATCACAGCTTTGCAATTATCTGGAGGCATTGAAAGGTGCGGATGATATAACCTGGGATAAATACAGATCAGACGTCCGTGCCCGGGCATTTGTTGAAAGGTACCTGCAACTCTGCATTGAGAAGGTCATAGATATTGCAAACCATTTCGTCTCTTTTTACAGGTGGCGTGAACCGGACGGGTACCGCGATCTCTTTCAGATTTTGAATGAGCACGGGATTATTCCGACGCAGGAATTAAGCAAATTTCAAAATATGGCTTCCTTTAGGAATATACTGGTTCATCGTTACGAAAAGATCGATGATGAGTTTGTATTTGGCCTTTTTAAGAAACGTCTTGATGATTTTGAACTTTTTATGAAATTCATCAAAGAATACATCGCGCATGAGACGTAGTGCAAACCTTCATCACAGTTGTCATTCCCATGAAAATGGGAATCCAGGCGCTGTCCTCGCGCAAGCGCGGAACCATAAGATCATTACTGGACTCCCGCCGCCGCCTGCCCTCGAATGTTCTTATCGGGGGTGGGAATGACGAAACGTAGTGCAGACCTTCAGGTCTGCCTTATATGGTCATTGCGAGGGTGAACCGAAGCCCTGAGCATTGCGAAGGGGCAACGACATGGCAATCGTATCCGTATTGTCACTCCCGCGGAGGCGGGAGTCCAGTCCTTTGAATCCTGGATTCCCACTGGAGCGTGCCCTCGAATGTCCTTATCGGGGGTGGGAATGACGAAACGTAGTGCAGACCTTCAGGTCTGCCTTATATGGTCATTGCGAGGAACGTAGTGACGAAGCAATCTGATAATTTCAGCCTATTGCAGCACATGAGATTGCTTCGCTTCACTCGCAATGACGCCATTAATTTAATTTCCCTTCTTAATGGGAGGAACGCAGTATAAGCAGGACTAAAGGGGCTGTTGCCCAAAGCCTGCTTTAAAATTCGGGCAAAAGGTCTATGAGCCGTGGAGCTAAAGAATAATCCATTTCCCGGAATGCATTAAATCGAAGCTTTATGCCC
>CAITLA010000076.1 GCA_903893135.1 uncultured Syntrophaceae bacterium
AAGGAAACGATCCTGAAGGCGCTGGAGACGACCAGCGGAAATAAAAGCGAAGCAGCCAGACGGCTCGGCATCACCCGGCGGACGCTGCACCTGAAGCTGAAAAAGTACGGCATGATGTAAAGGGTAGAATTTTTTCCGGCGCCTAAATCAAACCGGCCACGAGACTGCCTACTTCGCTTGTTGAATAACCCATCTGTCCAGCGGACATGCTTTTAATCTTCTCTGCTACAACCTTCATTACGGCTTTTTCCATGGCCGCCGCCGCATTATCTTCTCCCAATATCTCGAGCATCATCTGACCGGCCATGATAGCGGCAAGCGGATTGACCACGTTTAGCCCCGTGTATTTGGGCGCTGAACCGCCTATGGGTTCAAACATGGAAACACCTTCCGGATTTATATTGCCGCCCGCGGCTATGCCCATGCCCCCCTGGATCATTGCTCCCAGGTCTGTGATGATGTCGCCAAACATGTTGTCCGTCACGATTACGTCGAACCATTCGGGATTCTTTACCATCCACATACAGGTCGCATCCACATGGGCGTATTCGGTCTTTATATCGGGATATTCTCTGGCCACTTCGTAGAATGTCCTATCCCAAAGATCGAAGGCATACGTCAGCACGTTAGTCTTGCCGCATAGCGTCAGCTTCTTTGCCTTGTTGCGTTTGCGGCAGTATTCAAAGGCGAACCTCACGCAGCGCTCCACTCCCTTGCGCGTGTTGATGGATTCCTGAGTCGCAATCTCGTCGGGCGTACCTTTCTTAAAAAACCCGCCCGCACCTGCATAAAGGCCTTCGCTGTTTTCCCTGACTACAACAAAATCTATATCCTCCGGTTTCTTGTCTTTCAGAGGCGTATCGACGCCGGCGTAGAGCTTAACGGGCCTCAGATTTATATATTGATCCAGGCTGAAGCGAAGCTTAAGCAGGATGCCCTTCTCCAAGATGCCCGCTTTTACATCGGGATGGCCGATGGCGCCCAGATAGATTGCATCGAATTTCCTCAGTTCTTCAACGGTTTCATCGCTCAATATCTCACCTGTGCGCTTATATCGCTCGCCGCCCAAATCATAATGGGACAGGTCCAGTTTGAAACCATACTTTGCGGACGCAGCCTTGAGGACCTTCAATCCTTCTGCGATTACCTCGGGTCCTGTTCCATCACCCGGAACAACGGCGACTCTGTATGACTTTCCCATTGTTTTGTCCTCCCGTGCGGATAGTTTTTATAGCCCCAACTGGTCACTGATTTCTTTCATTGCCTGAAGACAAATCTCCGCAAATTCATCCAATGGAATGCCGAGTTTTTCACATTCCATTATCGTATCCCGATTGACGGATGCCGCAAAAGCCTTTTCCTTCATTCTCTTGGTGACTGATTTTGCCTTCACACTTGCCAGTTTTTTATCGGGATAAACGAGGGCCGTGGCGGCGATCATGCCGGTGATGGTCTCGCCTGCAGCCAGGGCGTGATGGAATACTGTACTCCTCTTCATACCCCAGGCATCTTCATTGTGCATCTTAATGGCATCAATAATCTCAGGATCGACACCTATCCCATCGAGGATCTTAGCGGTTTCATGCGTATGAACTGTCAGATTGCCGTCAATCAGCTCCAAATCCAGATCATGGAGCAGTCCTGCAATTCCCCATTTCTCCTCGTCTTTCCCCAACCGGCGCGCCAATGCCCTCATGACAGCCTCTGTGGCGTAGCAATGATATAACATCCTCTCATTCTTGATGTATTGAGAGAGTAATGCAATCGCATCTTCTTTTGTAATCATGGATCATCTCCTGACAAACCTTCTAAAATAAAACGTTGAATAAATTACTAACATATCCGGTTAGCAGTTACAATTTGTTTCATCTCAAATGTGCGGCAGCGGGGGGATGAAAATGTACTTGTCAAGTTAATGATTTATTGTTACAAAAAACAAAAATATTAGAAGGATGGACGATCATGGGAGAGGGCATTTCGGATTATACGAAATTTACTGTCGATCTGCGCAGACATATGTGGAAGGCGAGTGTGGAAATGGAACTGCGCAGGCTCATATGGCAGATCGCAGTCATGGGGAAATACATATCCGCCAAAATTCATGAATCACACCGGAAGCTCGCCGGATTCAAGAATATTTATGGCGAAGAGCAACTGACTCTGGATAGAAGCGCCGACGAAATTCTTAAGAACCAACTCGAGTATTCGGGGTTTGTCCGGGAATATGCCTCGGAGGAACGGGATTCAGTCATACAGATCGGAAAAGGTGATGAGAAATATTTTATTACCGCAGACCCGCTGGACGGTTCTTCTCTGGTGGATACCAATCTGTCCATAGGAACGATCATCGGCATTCATAAAGAGTCAATGTTTGCCGAAGGGAGAAGGACATTAGCGGCGGCTGTGTATATCACATATGGCCCGCTGATCACGATGGTCTATTCTGCAGGAAAGGGAACCCATGAATTCGTATTGAATAGGGAAGGGGAATACGTCCTTTCTGAGGAAAACATAACCTTAAAGGAACGGGGAGACATATACAGCCTGGGAGGACTGAGAAAAGAATGGACCCCGGCGCACCTAAAGTACATAGAATTTCTGGAAGAGGAAGGTTATAAACTCCGTTACAGCGGAGGCTTTGTGCCGGATATAAATCAGGTGCTGATCAAAAGAGGAGGTATCTTCACATACCCTGCACTTAAGAAAAGCCCGAGCGGGAAATTGCGACTTCTCTTTGAGCTTCAACCCATGGCATTCATCATCGAACAGGCCGGCGGTATGGCCACAGACGGCAAACAGGATATACTGTCCATCAAGGTGGAAGACCTGGATCAACGTTGCCCGATCTACATCGGGAGCCGTTTTGAGGTGGAAAAGGCAAAGGAATTTCTTGCTAATGGCTGATGGGGAGGGCAAGAGCTATGGCAACGACCTATGAAACCGTGGATCAATTGAAAAAAGGTTTCGAAGGGATTCTGAAAATTTCGGACGGTGATGTCAAGGTGCTGGATAAGAAGAAGCTCCGGAGTTCACTCATTGGCCATCTTATACTTACGGCCGTATTCAGCAGCGACGAGGAGACCAGAAAAGCAGCAAGGTGGTTGATTCGAAGGACCGGAGCGGCCATGGGTATTCTTTCCACATCGATCCACCCTCTTTATGAGGCAATGGGGCGTAAGGAGGTATCTGGCTTTACAGTGCCGGCCATCAATATCCGGGCCCTCACTTACGATGTTGCCCAGTCTGTCATGCGCGCTGCCATGAAGAACAATGTCGGCCCCGTGATCTTTGAAATTGCCCGTTCTGAAATTGACTACACCTCCCAGTGTCCTGAAGAGTATACCTGTGCGGTAACGGCTGCGGCAATCAAGGTGGGACACAGGGGACCCCTCTTTCTGCAGGGAGATCATTTCCAGGTAAGTGCGAAAAAATTTGCATCCGATCCGTCTCAGGAAGTGCAGGCAGTTAAAGACCTGATCTGGGAAGCCATCGAGGCGGGGTTCTACAATATCGATATCGATACGTCAACGCTTGTGGATCTATCAAAACCGACAGTGGAAGAGCAGCAGGAAACGAATTACTCTCTTGCGGCAGAGCTGACTACCATGATCCGGGATCTGGAACCGGCCGGCATGACCATTTCTGTGGGTGGTGAAATAGGGGAAGTTGGAGGAAAAAACAGCACCGTTGAAGAATTGCGGGCCTATATGGCCGGCTATCTGGATGACCTCAAGAAGAGTGGCGACGATATGATAGGCATCAGCAAGATCAGTGTACAGTCAGGTACCACCCATGGAGGCGTCCCTCTGCCTGATGGGACTATCGCTAAAGTCAAGCTGGACTTCAATACCCTGGAAAAATTATCCGAGGTTGCGAGAGCTGAGTTTGGTCTTTCCGGTGCAGTTCAACACGGGGCATCGACTCTCCCCAATGAGGCCTTCGACAAATTTCCCAAAACGGGTACAGCCGAAATCCATCTGGCCACGGGATTTCAAAATATGATTTACGAAAGCAAACACTTCCCGGCAGCTCTGAAGGACCAGATATATCAATACATAAAAAATAAAATGATAAGCGAAAAGAAAGATACAGATACCGAAGAGCAGTTTATCTATAAAACACGGAAGAAGGGCTTAGGTCCTTTTAAGAAGGAACTTTGGAATCTTCCGAAAGAGGCGCTGCATGCCATAGGTTACGAGTTGGAAAACCAGTTTTCCTTTTTGTTCGAAAAGCTGAACGTCAAGAATACCTCTAATATTGTCACCAAATATATAAAACCTGTAGACGTCCCCTTAAAAATGCCTGAAGCCCTCAGGGCATAAGAGAACCCGTGACACTTTTTACTAAAACCAATTTCAGCTTTTTTCTCCCTCTGGGGAAACCCTATGAGTTACTCTAAAATATCCATTGGCATGATACCTATCATTTCCGTCCGCGGATGAGCCGCGTCAACCTTACTCCTTCAGTTTCTTAGCCACATTCAGGACTGTGTCGGCATAGATGTTACTATGGTTGTAAGCGAGGATGACCCGGTACTGCCTTTTAGCGCTCATGTCACAGCGCCAACCGTGAGAGCGAAGGTAATTTGCCATACTGTAAAGTGCATCCTGCTCCGAAAAGAGGTTGACGCGACCGTCTTTATCGGCATCGACTCCATAAACGGAGATCTTTGTCGGCATAAACTGACAAATCCCGATTGCGCCATAGAGTGAACCCGGGATACTCAGAGGGTCGATACCATTATCAGAGGCATATTTAATCAAGGCCTTGAGTTCTTCGTATGCCCAATCAGCCTTCTGGCGGCAGCGCTTCTTTGCAAAATCCTCATTCCTCCGGGTAAGCAGGTCAGGCGCAAGATAGGGACGGATAGTCTCCAGATCGTAGCTCAAAGCCATACTTGCCAGCGTATTGAAGGCCCCCCGATCACCCAAATTCTGGCCGAGCGCAGTTTCTACAAGCAGTATTGATACAACAATCTCTTTGGGAACACAGTAGTTCTCCGTTATTCCCTGTAGAGTTTCTCTGTTTCTCTGTAAATAGGATTGCGCTTCGGCAATGACTTCCGGTCTTAAGAAGCGGGCGTACGCAGCCTTGACTTTGCGGGCAGAAACAGCATCATGTTTCTTGTACCGATTGTTTATGAGTTCCTTTAGCTTGCATGACATAGAGCTGGGATCAAAGTTTACACCCGGGCGGTCAAATATTTTTCTTATGCCCTGCTCGTCGAACTTGTCGGCTACGAGGCGCTCAATAAGAGGTGTCCAGTCCGCGTATGCCCATGAGGGAGAAATGATCAGGGACATGGAAAAAATAGACGCCAGAGCCAAGGAGATTAGGTGACAAGTTATGTGAGACCTCTTTAAATCCATTTCATGAACCTCTATCCTTCTTATTTGTTCGGTATTCTGGTAAAAATATTAAAGGCATTTTTTTCCAAAACCTTCTCCAGATGTTTCTCAGGGACAATTCTCGTTACAAAATCAAGATACGCAGCCGTGGGCGCCAGCGGCCAGTTCGTAGACCGGCCAGCGAATAATCGCAACCCGATTCCGTGAGAGCGGCTTCCTGGAAGCGGGCAATCCTGGAGAAATGGGTGTGCGCATCAATTATGACCATTGTGTGAAACCATGGAAAAAACGCAAGATAGAGTAACGTCCTCTCGGTGAAGCAACATAGGGGAAATATGCTTGCGTGTCAAGTAAAGAGGCATCAAGCATATTGCATGATGGCTGATCATCCATGGTGAGAGATATATCAGGTTGTGCTGGCTTATGAGGCCACGTCTTTCGGATATTCTCAATTTTTTGTCTTGACAATAGGGAGAACCTTAAACTACTAAATTGAAGCTCTCCGCAGCAAGCTGCGGAGAATCTTCTTCTTAAGGAACAGTAGTTCGGCATTCGCTCGCTACCGAATTCAATCCGAAACAGGAAAGTATCTGATAGCTTATGGATTGGACTAAAAATAAAAAAATTATTTTTTTCTTTCTGCCATTCATTATTTATTTAGCCCTCCTTGCGGTTATGCCATTGATGGAGCCGGATGAGGGGCGTTACAGCGCTATCCCCATTGAAATGAATCATTCCGGAGATTACGTGACACCGCACTTAAAGGGAACCGTCTACCTCGAAAAGCCGCCTTTGTGCTACTGGGCGACGGCCCTGTCATTTAAGATCTTCGGGGAGAATGAATTCTCATCAAGGTTGTTTTCAGCGCTTTGTGCGTGGGGGTGTATCCTCCTCGTTTATAGAATGGGCACTTTTTTTCACGGCGAAAAAACGGGGTTTTATGCGGCCGCGGTTTTGACGACGTCCTTATTTCATTTTGCCATCGGACGGCTCAATATCCTGGATATGCCGCTGGCATTCTTTGTCTCTGTTGCTGTATGGTTTGGCTACAGATACTTTTCAGATGGCGAGTACGGAAAGAAAAGGCTCTATCTCTTTTATCTTTTCTGTGCCCTGGCCTTTCTTACAAAAGGTTTGATTGGGATAGTCTTTCCTTCTGCCATCGTCATAATGTGGCTTTTATTGGCCGGAAGGTGGCGTGAGATATCAAGATTGTTCTCACCGGCAGGCGTCATAATCTTTTTGGCTGTCGCCGGGCCCTGGTTATTTCTTGTGCAAAGAGCAAATAAAGACTTCCTGTGGTTTTTTTTCGTTCAGGAACATTTCCTCAGATATACCACGACCATGCACTCGAGAAACGAGGCTGTCTTTTTTTACGTTCCCATCATCATCGCGGGTACAATGCCCTGGTGTCCTTTTCTCTTCAAGGCCGTTAAAGAAGGCGGGGTAAAATTAGTTTCTCTCTTTGCCTCAACAGAAAAACTCTTTTTGCTTACATGGACGGGCTTCATAGTTCTCTTCTTTTCAGTGTCTTCGTCCAAACTCATCCCCTATATCGCCCCTGCCTTCCTGCCCATCGCGGTTTTTATGGGTCATATTTTTAGATCATATGATGACCGGGGTGATAATTTCGATCACGGCAAAGGCGCAGGAATTCTGCACCGTCTGCCCGTGATCCTGCAATCTCTCCTGTTCATCGCCGTGCTTCTCGCACCGCCGTTCCTTAAGAACCACGGGATACCTTTCCATGCGTGGTGGCCGTGGGTGATCTTCCCTATCTTGACGCAAATAGCGATCACATTTCTGCCTGAGATCATCGGAAGAAAATGGCGGAGGGGCTGGTTTGTAACTATTTATGTGCTCTCGTTTCTTTTTATGAGTTCCCTGATATTCCCTATGTCCCAATTTTTGACGCCATATAAGTCGGCATATCCCATCGCCAGGATCATAAAAGACTACGTTCCCGCCAATGAGGAACTCTATCAGTACGGGATGTCGCTTTACGGTATAGATTTTTATAGCAAGAGGAGAACACCCGTAGTTGATGATATTGGCGAATTGAGACCGGGAGTGGAGAAGCTGTCTCTACAAGACAAGAATCGTTATTTTCTCACTTCTGACATATTTTTTAGTCTTTATCATGAAAAGAAGAATATCTATTGCGTGACGGAGCGCGAAAATGTGGAGAAACTGAAAAAAAAGACAGCCTTTTCGCGTGTTCTGTGGGATAATGGCTATTATAGCCTCCTGCATCTTAAAGATGAGTGACTGATTGGATATGAAAGTCAGAAAAGATTTCTTGCCCCTGTCCAGACCCTCCATTGGCGAGAGAGAGATTGAAGGCGTTGTTGCTTGCCTGAAATCCGGATGGATCACCACCGGACCCGTATGTAAGGCGTTTGAGGATAAATTCTGCGAATTGACGGGGGCGTCCCATGCAGTAGCCCTGACTTCCGCCACAGCCGGCATGCATCTTGTACTTCTTGCCCTGGGAATCGGGGAAGGAGATGAGATCGTCACACCGTCCATGACCTTTGCCTCTACCGTAAATATGATTGTCATGCTGAAGGCGAGGCCTGTTTTCGTGGATATCAATTACGATACACTGAACGTCAATGCGGATCTTATAGAGAAAAGAATCAGTCGTAAAACAAAGGCCATTATTCCGGTCCATTTTGCGGGAGCTCCCGCCGATATGGACAGGATTCTGAAAATCGCAAAGCGACACAATCTCCTGGTTATTGAAGATGCAGCCCATGCAGTCGGCACCTATTATAAATGTGTTCATGCAGGAGGGTTCCGCCACATAGCTATCTTTTCCTTTCATCCCATAAAGAACATAACCACGGGTGAAGGCGGGATGATTACACACACTGACGATGCGTTGGAAGCCAAATTGAGACTTTTGAGATTTCACGGTATTGAGAGAGACGCATGGAAACGTTACGGAAAAGGAGGGAACCCAAAGTACGATATTAGTCTGCCGGGGTTTAAATATAATCTCCCCGATATGCAGGCAGCCTTGGGGCTTGCGCAACTCGCGAGGCTGGACGAGATCAATCATAGAAGGGCCGAGCTGGCTGGGCTCTATATGAAAGGGCTAAAAGATGTAAAGGGCATTGAATTGCCCGGAGTGCCCGAGTACCCCCATGTTCATTCCTGGCACCTTTTCATTATTAAGATTCTGTCCATGGAACGCGATCTCTTCATGGAAAAACTGTCCGAGTACAATATTGGCTACGGTCTTCATTTTCCGGCGTGTCACCGTTTGAGTTATATCAAGAGGCAGTTTGCAACGGGAAAAGGAATGCTCCCTGAAACAGAGAGGGCTGCGGAAAGGATAATTTCCCTGCCTCTGTTTCCCGGCATGTCTAATGATGATGTATCCTATGTTTGTGAAGCCATAAGAGAGATATTGAAAAGTTAGAAGCTTTGTAAAGGCGTTTTGCTCGTGCATAAGCGAGTGAATGATCTGTAACAATGAGGACAATCCCATGAGTTCACAACCGATGATTTCCCTGGTCATTCCTGTCTACAATGAAGAGGAGAACCTGCATATCCTCATGGAGCGCATCCGGCCGGTCATGCAAGGCATGGGCAGGCCGTA
>CAITLA010000077.1 GCA_903893135.1 uncultured Syntrophaceae bacterium
AATTTACTTAATGGAGGTTTGCCATGAAAGATTCCTTGCAGCCCGGACTGACTGTAGAGTTCAAGTTCAAGGTTCCGGAAAACAAAACCGTGCCCTTTATTTATCCGGAATTCAGTGAGGGGCATGTCATGCCCAAGGTTTTTGCGACAGGTTTCCTTTTGGCGCTGTATGAATTTTCCTGTATCAAGGCCCTCAACCCACATCTTGAATGGCCCAATGAACAGAGTGTTGGTATCGGCATGAACATGACCCATACAGCAGCCACTCCTGAGGGAATGACAGTCACCGTGAAAGGGAAACTGGAAAAGATGGAAGGACGCAAACTGACTTTTTCCATGGAAGCATACGACGACGTTGAAAAGATATCCGAGGCGACTCACGAGAGGTTCGTCATAAACGCGGAAAAATTCAACGCCGCCCTGGATAAGAAAAAGGCCAAGGTGTAAATCACAGGATTGCGAAAACAGATAAAAGTATTTCAGAAGGTCGGACAGCATTGACGACTAAAGAACGTCTTTCTAATGAGATTAAAACGGAAGGGCTTATTGAAGATGAAGACGCTGCACTATGCCATTCAGGGATATTTCTTTCTTTATCTTTATCAAGATGCCGGGAGGTCAAACTATGAAATGGGTTAAGGACATCATTAATCAGCATGAAAAAAGAGAAGCGGAGGAAATGAAATCTAAAGATGAAGCTGACGAAATAAGGAAAAGAGAGAAAGAAGAATTAAGCAAAGAATGGGAAAAATTTGTGGAAGATATAATTCATCCAGTATTGGCACAAGTTGCAACCGTCCTGAAAGACAAATCTTATGAGTGCACTATCCAAAAGGTTCCCTATACAAATGATCGTACTGGAACAACGGGCACAAAGGAAATAAAATTAACAACGGACATCGAAAAAAGAACACCCAGCATTTCCCCCAGTAAGGCATCAATAACTTTTTCGTCTGACGCCAGTTCAATTTTAATAAAATTGGAACCCGTGAAATTATTCAGAGTGAGCACCCAAGCAAAGATGAGCCTGTCTGATAATCAGAATGTAGTGGTGATGATAATGACAGACTTCCTAAAAAAAGTGTATCCAGAATAATTAATATAGACCATCTCGCACACATCAAGTAGCAAATTGACTTGCTCACGTTGCCTCCGATAGTCTTCACACTTGGGGTTGAAGCCGTAAATTTTTGTCTGCATTTTGCCTGCAAAAAAGGTTTAATTTGGCGAGATTTGGCGAGACAATAAAAAAGGGGCTTCCGTTTATAAACACGGTTAACCCCTTTATTTGCTTTGGTGCCGGAGCCCGGGGTCGAACCGGGATGACCTTGCGGTCGGGGGATTTTGAGGCCAAAATGTCAAAAATAACAATAACTTATTAAACCCTTGATAACTGGTCTGGTTTTCCGCAACTGTTTAAAATTTTGGGTAAAAAATTGAATTCTATTTATTCTGCCTATCTCCGCCGATTTCCGTCTTTTCTCGCAATTTACAGTCTGGTCTATCACAAATTTAGCACATAGAGGCGGCGGACTATTGATCCGAACATCTTATTTTACAAGCCTGTTACTCCAAATTAATGAACCTTCTGCTCTCCCGGATCAATTAGTTTCACGGTTCCGAATTTATCTTCATACTGTTTCAGGTTTATCGTCAGAGCTTCGATCGCTCTCTTCACATTGCCCGGACTTAGTATTATTCTTGAAACTAGGTGAGCACCATTGGGCGAGTTTAAGAGCCAGTCAAGCATGAATTCTTCCGGGCTATGTGATACCAGCATCAAATTGCTGTATCTACCTCTCGATATTTCATCAACGGTATTAATCTGAATCTGTGGGGCTTGCTTGGGATCAGGTTTGTCTGCCATATTTCTCTCCTTTATTGAAATGTAACTTTTAACTCTTCAGGTGGGTCAAATCACTTTTCAGCCTTAGTCATGGATGCCTGAACACGTTTCATCTCTTTCATAAGTTCCTGCTTGCTGATGATACCTTTTTTATCCAGAAGATTGATGATGGCTTCAGATGTGATTACTTCGGTCATAAGCATCTCTCTAAAACTCACAAGCTCCTGGGGACTAAGTTTTTCGGCCATCGCTTACCGCCTTAACTCGAAATAATTTATTTCGATCATTTATTGTAGAGATAGATGATTAAGAGCATTCCTTATCTCTTTTAATTCTCATTCTTACTTTATCCCACGATTTGGTGATGAGGAAACTATCTTTCATGTTATCCACCATGCGAACATATTTCGGCCACGGAACAGCAAAGCTCAGTACATTGGATGAAACGCAGGGGCGTGCTGAAACATCGAACATGCCTAACACGGCACGGGGCTCAGAGGATTCAAGTTCTTTATAGGGATAATCAACAATAGATGCACATCCAGCACCAAAAGGGGCAATGACGCCGTTGGGCTGCGGTTCATCATAATTAGCCAGAGTAAAGAGACCGGAAAGGACATCAGGTGGGGCAAAGAAAATGACAACCAAAGGCTTATCCCCATCCTCCATGTGGTCCCATCTCTTGAAGATAATATAGTCTCCGGGTGCTTTCGATGGCTTCTGGTAGTTCATATGTTCTTTAACAAGTTCCGGCGATTTCTTATACCTTTCTCCTTCCAGCTTGCCAGGTATTCCATAGGATAGAAAATATTCAAAGTTGGGTGCCCGTTCGCTCTCGAATCCAAGGTATCGTTTACCGCCGCCGCACCCAATCGTATGTACGTCAAAGCACATGGTTTTCCCGTTCCGGACTTTCGCTAAATCTCCAATAATGCAACGATGTCCTTTGGGTGGTTTGGCCATAAACTTCGGTTCGGCCGTCTCGGAATAATAGAACCCGATAGGTAATTCAGCACCGGGAAAATATCTGTTCCAGTTTTGTATGAATCTCTCCTTAAATTCAGCGTCCATGACTCTCCTCCTTTTGGGGATCACAAGAGTACGCAAGCAGTGTACTGAGAAATAGAACAATGGTTGAATTGATTTTTCTAATGGGGAGGTTCATTCGTTGGCTTCTCGAATATTTCTTTCTCTTAAATCTGTGTGCACACACTTGTTCCAGTCGTAAATTGTATTGTCCCCATTTCTTTTGCCGACACCACAGTCCATTTTGTGATCGCAATCTATATCTACTATAGCTCTTCCATCTACTGTATCTGTCAAAGCGTTTCTTTGAAGGAAAACTTGGCGAGTAATCGTGACTTCAGCACCTATTTTTGAACACTCAAATTCTTCAAATTCAATATCGTTTTCTGGCATCTTTTATACTTTCGCTTCTTTCAATCGGCATCCTTTATCATCTTTCCCCTGTAATTACCCAACTCGCTCCTATAAAATCTAAAAACATATAATCCTTTAATCCCATGACCCTCGCAGACTCCTTCTATCGCCAGCTGAATATCAGCATAATCATTACAGCCTCCCAGTTGATCGCATACAGTTTGAGGAGCACCGACCTTGTCAACGATAATATTGATTCCATCGCATTTTAATTCGGACTTTACGATGGAATGGATTCTTTCATCTGAAATTCCCCAAGGTCTACTTGTTTTATTGTCGCTACAGTTGGAGGCGATGAGAATGCCCAGGGCTACTATGAATACAGGTATTATTCTCAGATTCTTTTTCATTTGATTCTGATGTTAATCATATAATCTTTACAATTTCTGGAGCGTGTCTTTCAGAAGCTGGAGGTATACTGGTCGGATACCCAATAAGAACAGGTGCCACTATTTGACAATCCACAGGCACTCCCATCTTATCAAGGGTCTTGCGGTCACGGATATGAGCCCCTAATCCGATCCAGCAGGTTCCCAATCCTTTGGAGGCAGCGGAGAACATGAAATATGCAACCGTAAGGCCACAATCCACATCAAGTGACTGCACCTCCTTGGGACCGATGACGTAAACGAGGCAGGGCGCATTATAAAAGACATTGAATTGTTCGTCACGCAGACGAGGTTCATATTGTTTGAGTGGTGACCCAGGATTCCGTTCAAGATCGGAAAGGAGGTTCTTCTTACTTTCATCTGAGAGCTTTTTGATGTCATCACGGTTTCGAATAATGATAAACTTACATGGTTGGCGATTACTGGCTGTCGGGGCAAGACAGGTGTCCTGAATGATTTCTTTGATTACTGATAACGGCACTTCTTTATTTTGAAAATCCCTGATGGCACGCCTGTTTATTAAAAGTGTCTTGAAATCCATTTTTATCCTCCTTTGCTG
>CAITLA010000078.1 GCA_903893135.1 uncultured Syntrophaceae bacterium
CGCTTCCGGGATTACGTCTTCGCGACCGGTCTTGGTATCATCGTCGGGACATTCATATTTACATTTTTCGTTGGTACCATAAAAGATGTGTGGGCAAGCGGAGACTGGGGCCGGCTCTTGTCCTTCCAGGTATTTTTCTCCATCGGGCTCTTCGTCTTTTCGTTCTTTATCCCGAAGATCATAAAAAAGATCAGGAAGGAAAAGTGAGTCTCAAGGCACATTGTTTCTAAAGGAGAGCAGGATATGGGAGTTTTTGATTACGATCTCGGAATCATCGGCGGGGGCGCAGCGGGACTGACAGCCGCGGCCGGGGGCGCCCAGTTTGGCGCCAAGACGATCCTGATTGAGAAATCAGACAGGCTTGGCGGGGATTGCCTGCATTACGGGTGCGTCCCTTCAAAAACACTTATCAGAACTGCCGGCGTGTGGTCCCTTGCGAGGAGATCTCACGAATTCGGGTTGCCGGCGCTCTCCATGCCTCCTGTAGATCTTGCTTCTGTAATGAACCGCGTGAAAGAGGTCATCGCCAGGATCCAGCATCATGACTCCGTGGAGAGATTCTGCGGTCTGGGCGCGGAGGTCCGTTTTGGCCGGCCCGTCTTTGCGGATGATCACGTGGTCACCCTGGACGGGAATAGGATCGCGGCGAAAAACTGGATCATTGCGACGGGCTCAGGCCCAGTGGTTCCTCCCGTAGAAGGCCTCGCCAGTGTCCCTTTCTGGACGAACGAAACTGTTTTCTCACAGGAAACGCTCCCTTCCCGTCTCATCGTTCTGGGAGGCGGACCTATCGGACTGGAAATAGCCCAGGCCTTGGGACGTCTGGGATCACAGGTATGCATAGTAGAATTCATGGACCAGATCCTGGGGCCCGAGGATGCGGACATGGCCGCGGTTCTCATGACGCGTCTGGAAAGAGAAGGATTGGAGATACACACACGAACAAAGGCGGTTCGGGCGGAATCCCGCGGTTCAAAGATTCTGTTGACTACTGCACCTGCAAACAGTGCGGGAGAAGAGAAGGTCATTGAAGGGGACGCAATTTTTGTGGCAACGGGCCGGGGAGCTAATGTCGGAGGCTTAGGCCTTGAAGCTGCCGGTGTCACGTTTACTGCCAGAGGCATCCCGACGGACGCACGGATGAGGACCAATGTACACCACATCTATGCCTGCGGCGATGTAAATGGCCAGTTGCCCTTCACGCATGTTGCGGGATATGAGGCAGGCATCGCGCTCTCCAACGCAGTCCTCCACCTCCCCCGTAAGGCAGACTACAGCCAGATTGGATGGTGCACCTACACAGACCCGGAAGTCGCCAGTATCGGGCTCAACGAGAAACGTGCACGAAAGGAGGGGATGGGCTATCAGATCATTGAGGAACTTTTCGTGGATAATGACCGCGCCCTTGCCGAGGGGGAGACTCTGGGCAAGATCAAGATTCTTCTGAATACCAAAGGAAAGCCCCTGGGCTGTCAGATTATCGGCTGCCACGCCGGGGAACTCATCCATGAATGGGTCATTGCCATGGCAGGCGCTGTTAAGCTCTCCACTATCGCCGGCGCCGTCCATATTTATCCGACCTTATCAGAGATTTCCAAGCGCGCTGCCGGTCAGTTTTTTTCCGGCAAAATTTTCAGCGAGACGACGAAAAAAATCCTTCGCTTGCTTTTCAGTCTCAAAGGAAGGGCATGTACTCCGCCGTCCTGAACTGCCATCCGTGAGTATAATTGACACTTATCTATTACCGGCCCAAAGAGCCCGTTATAATTTGCCAACAAGATTCTCCGGACGGATAAAATGTTGACCATATAGCCTAAGAGTGTTACACACCGTCGGGCAAAGGACGGCGCAAAGAGCTTGCCGCTTTAGTATTTCCCCACCAGTTGGGCTGATTATCCGGGTATAACACGATGCGAAAATTGTTTCTTTTTGATTTTGACGGTGTCCTCGTCGATTCCCTCGCCGTATATGAACGAAGGGTCAGGCTTTGCCTGGAAAAAATCGGGAGTCCCGCTATTCAGAGCCGGGACGATTTCCTTTCCTTGTTTGAAGATAATTTTTATGAGGGCATTATAAAAAAGGGTGTAGACCTCGCGGCATTTATGAATGCGTCAAGATCGATTTCCACGCATGACGACTGCGACCAGATGACGCCGTTTGCGCCGCTCTTGCCCGTCCTCATGGAACTGAAGAAGGAGAATATACTTGCCGTTATCTCCTCAAATGTGTCGAGGGTGATTAATGACATACTTTCCAAGCATGGGTTTGATGGCTGTTTCAGGGATGTTCTGGGAGCCGACTTTGGTTACAGCAAGACAGACAAAATCCTCCATGCCATGAATTCCTTTCAGGTGGAGAAGGATAAGACATATTACATTGGAGATACGACGGGCGACATAAAAGAGGCGCGGCTGGCAGGGGTAAAAACAGTAGCCGTGACCTGGGGCTGGCACTCCAAAGAAAAACTCGAAACGGTTATGCCTGATTATCTCATTGAAAATGGCGATGACTTGCTCATGATTTGATTGCAGATAGGGCCTTCTAGAATTTCCGTTTTGTCATTAAAGTATCAGAGATCATAAAGCGTTTCATCAATCCTGGGTCTTGGTTTGCTGGCCCCTTTTTTCCGTTTCTCCCCGAAGATAAAAGGCTCTTCACCTTCCAGTAGCTCCCCCATCTCGGCTTCGATTTTTTCAGGGTCTTCTCCTCTTTCCAGGCGGCTCAGGGCCTCTTCCATGCCCGGGCCCAGATTCATTCCGGTGGCATCGGATAGTTTCCTCATCAGCATTGCCGCCTGTCGTGGATCGTCTTCATTAATCTTGTCCGCTTCACCGGCCAGCATAGCCGCTGCCTTTTCCATCTTTGATTCATCCATGGGAGGCATGCCGTCATCGGCTCCTTCATCTTTTCTCCCGGAGCCCCTGGCAAAAATCGACATCTGACGCTTTAATTTCACTCTTTTGCATTTCGGACAGTTGGGAACCTTGTCGGTGTTTATGGTTTTTGAGAAAAAGCTATAGATCGTATTACACCTGTGGCAATAAAACTCATAGATCGGCATTGCAACTTACCTCTTCAAAAATCTCTCTCTAATAGTTTAATAATGGTTCATCCGGTTCATGCGTACTTATATCTGATAATATTGAATCAAACCTTGACTGACTTACACCTACAACTACTCAGATTTTGATAATGAATTTTAATGATGATTGCTATTTCAAATCTTCAAAAGAACTCCATGCTGCGGGCGCTAATTGCCGACGCGTATAAACAGAACAGGGAGATGGCTTTGGCTGCAGATTATTTTGAGCTCACATGCAATTTTGTAGTCATTCTAAATATATTATACTGCTCCGCCGGCACATAGCCGAACGCATATGGGAGCGGGCCGGATCCGTCCCCATAGAACCCTGCGCCTGCCATGCCCGACATAGTGGTCACCGGGCGGCCTGTGCCTAGTTCAAGGATATCGGAATGCTCAACCGCCCAACCTGGCAATTCTAAGGTATTTGTGTTGTTCTTCGGTATGACAATGATGTCTCCAAGAGCAAGGTCGCTTGCTGTGAAATCAAGGGATTTGAACCCGAGTTCATCCATGTAGTATTGAAAACCCCAATGTCCTTCATACCATACAGTTTGCTTGATACCTGCGTAGCGGTTTTTGATCTGTGTCGCAGCTTCTTTCTGTATGTTTGCCAAGGTAAAATCGGACCACGTCACCAGCAGCGCAAGAATCGCTGCTACAATCAGCGGGGCAGCAATGAGCCACACCGGTCGTGTGACATCGCCAGTTCTGGAGTCATCTATCCATCGCATCATCAATATTCCGACTGCTGGCACCATCGGCAGAATCGTTCTGCCATTGACTGTCCAATTGAAAAACGTCACGAATATATATGTGCCAATCACCCACATCGCAAGCATTACCGATTCTGCATCTCTTCGTCTAATAAAATCTGTGATTGCAAGCGCAAGTATGCCAAAGCCCAACACGATCATCGGCCCGAACTGCGCTGCTACGCCCCAACGGATTCCGGTTGAGTCACTTAACATATTCCGTGACACAGCGCCCATATATGGCAATGTAAGTGTTAGTAGCACAGCTATTATAGTTCCGAGAATGAGCCACTTCTTTGACCAGATGCGTCCCGCATAGGATGCCACGCAGGCTACGCATCCTCCAGTAAATGATAAGCCGATGAGCATCTTGGAAATGTTGTCGACACCAATGGATTTGCGGGTCGCGACTGCGTAAGAAGCGGCGTCCAGAAGAAGACCACGACCGTAAATGTCCTTTGTAATCAATTGATAAGCTAGAAGGATCGAGGCAGTAATCAGGAAGTGTGCCGTCCACCAGCCAAACTTGCGCTTCTTTAAGAACGAATAAACAAACAGTAACCCAACAAGAACGCCGCCATAGTATTTGGTCAATGCACATACGCCGATCAAGACTGCCGACGAAGCAAGATATCTGTGCTTGTCTTTTTCAAGCCCAACAACCCACACAAAAACTGCCCAAACAAACAGCGCAAGCATCAGCGTATCGCTCATTACTGCAGTGCTGGACACTAAAAACACGGGTGTCAGCATTGCTGCAAAAGCGGCTTCTACAGGTCTTCTGCAGAATCGTGCCGCCAGTAGATATGTGCCGAGTATCGCGGCTATTGCAGGAATGAGCATTGCAGTATGAAGCGCAACCTCGCTCCAACCAAACAGGGTTCCGGCCAAAGCGATATAATAGCATGCAAACGGAGGGTTTTTTGTTACCTCGAAAATTGGCATATTCCAGCCATACCAGTTTACCTGGAAATCATAAGGGTTCAGAGGATGACCTGCTGCTATATGCTTCGCGGTCCAGACGAAAAGGGGTTCGTCTATATTGAAAGCCTTGCCAATAAACGGCAGAAGGCAAATCATAGTGACCGCACACACTAATATCGCACCTCGCAGATTGGCAGGACAAGTCCCTGTCTGAGCGAGTTCATTAAGGCGTGGTTTTGATAGAGCCTTACCCTTTTTCTTTGATGACTTTCCCATAAGACCAGTCTACTTATACAGTTTTGAAATGTCAATCAGGTTGCCAGTGGTGTGAGCAACTATCACGCATCCGCGACAAACTGAGCAATCATATCTTTGCTTGATAAGTCATTGATGGTTCATGGTTGAAACTATACGAAACTCTGTTTTGTCTGTCAATGAACTACTGGTAACAAAATGTGAGGACTGGTGTTGATGTTTGTCGGGCTTGATTTATGTTTATTACGGATTCAAGTCCTGCATTTTTGTCGTGATTTAAGTTCTGTGGATTACAGGAAGCATGCATCACCCGGATGAACCTTAATCTCACCATTAAAATCAAGGGACTTTTTATCATGGTTTATTTGAATCTCTCATCCGCAGCAGGCGGGCAATTCGTTCAGTCAGCGGGGGGTGTGAATAGTAAAACCAGGCATAAAACGGGTGAGGGTGAAGATTGGCGAGATTGTCTTTTGCAAGACGTTTCAGCGCGTTTATCATGGGTGTGGTAGTGCCAACGAGATTGTAACAGAAGTCATCCGCTTCCCTCTCGAATCTTCTTGTGAGCATGGCGCCTATGGGCGTCAGAAAAAAAGCAGCAGGTCCAAAAAGGGCAGCGATCAACAAAAGGCCTACATAAGGAAGCTTCTCAGCGAAACCAAATGTTTGATAGAGCAAAGACCAGTCTATGAGGCGATAGACGAGATAGAGGAAGACGAGAGAAACTGTCTCCGTAAAAACCAGTTGCTTCATGATGTGCCTCTTTTTCCAGTGCCCTGCCTCATGGGCCAGGACGGACAGTATCTCTTCGGACGCATGGGATTTGAGCAGGGTATCATAAAGGACGATGCGTTTTGTCTTGCCGAAGCCCGTAAAGTAGGCGTTGGTGTGCTTGCTCCTTTTCCCCGCGTCGATCTGGAAAACCCCGCCGGTTTTCAGCCCCACCTTTGCCATGAGGGCAATGATGGCTTCTTTCAATGCCTCATTTTCAATGGGTTCGAATTTGTTGAAAAGGGGAGCTATCAGGACGGGATAGAGCCAGACAATAAGCATCTGGAAAGCGGAAAAGACAAGCCACGCCCATAACCACCAGGTATGATCGGCATAATAGACAAGCGCGAGAATGGCGCCTAAAAGAATTTCCAAGAGCACTGCTGATATCAGAAAACCCTTGACGAGATCTGTAATCCACAATCTTGCCGTGATCGTACTGAATCCATATCTTTTTTCAATCACAAATGTACTGTAGAGACTAAAAGGGATATCCAGAATGCCGCTTAACAAGGCGAGGGCGCCAAAGAAAATCAGGCCGGACAGGATAAAATGGAGATTCCAGGAGAGCACTATAGCGACCAGCAGGGGCAGGAATCCGCTTAGAAGAACCAGGAGGGTGACTGCGTCATCGAAGAAATGCGCTAAAGCGCCGAACCGGTAAGAATCAGCCGTGTATGCGGTCATGCGCGCAAGTGTGGCCTCGTCGATCTCTCCCTGGAATACCTCAGGTACATCGTGGCCGTACCGGCGCAGATGACTGACATTCATATACGTGAGGAGTAAGCGGAATACGGAGCTTGCGGCAAAAGCCACCAAGAAGACGATTAAGAGTTTATTCCACTGCACCATAGATTACAACTTACATTCATTCTTTTAAGCAGGTTTGGCGTCCCGTCCGAGACGGGACAGTCTTTCCAGTTTCTTTTCAATTTCCCGGAGAACTTCCTCAACTGTATTGACTGCAATAAAGTCGTGATCCCCGGGGATCGTAAATGGTGGAGCGTGAAGACTTATCACTGGAGTCCCGCTGCGGATGGCAATGGCTATTTCAGAGAGGGTGCCTGCGCCTCCGCTCAGGGCCACAAGGACATGCGGCGTCTTGGCATTGATGACATTCCTTGCATCATACATCCCTGTGAAGATCGGGATATCAACAAACTCATTGGGGTATTTTTCAAGGGGGCGCTGTTTGTCATTGGGGAGAACACCGATAACAAGCCCTCCGGCCTTATGGGCCCCTTCACAGGCCGCCCTCATGACACCCGGCCCGCCTCCTGTCAGCAAAACATAGCCACGCTGGGCAATGGCCTCTCCCAGTCGCCGGGCATCTTCCATAACCGCCGGCGACTCATCGCGGTGACTTCCCATCACCCCTATGATGTAAGGCTTTCTTGCAATTGAAATTTTTGACATCGAAAGTTCTTTAGCAAATGAAGCCGGCAACCACAAGAAAAATATAAACCTCCACATTGACAGGAAATGTGAAACGTGGTGATATGCGCGCGGCATGGAGGGCCGAAGACAGTTGATTGAAAAGATAGCTGAGAGTTTTTACATGATCACGCTGCCCATGCCCTTCCGGCTGAAGCACGTCCATGTGTTCGCACTCGTACATGACGGCAGCGTTTCACTTTTTGATACGGGCATGAATACGCCTGAGACCTTTTCCACACTTGACGAGTCTCTGAAATCCATAGGCAAGACCATTCGTGACATAGATCGGATATTCATAACCCATTTCCATACGGATCATTGCGGCATAGCAGGCCGTATCCAGGAGATATCAGGGGCTCTGGTTGCTATGTCCGAGGTGGATGCGCAGAGAATTTATAACGATCAGAAAAAGGGGCTTGATTTTGATCAGGTAAAAATATTCTACCGTGAGCAGGGGCTAAGAGAGAAAATTATGGATGCCCTGTTGGAGCTCCTTAGCTCTTTCCGAAAGGCTACGATCCCCTTCAAAGTCGATACGAGTCTTGAAGACCACGGGTCTCACAAGGTCGGCGATAGGGAGTTTGAGGTAATAGCGGTGCCGGGCCATACGAGCGGGCAGGTGTGCTTCTTCTTCCGGGGAGAAGGAATACTGCTCTCCGGTGATCATATTTTACCGGACATCACCCCTAACCTGAGCCCCGATCCCTACAATCCGGGGTTTCGACCTCTCAAGAGCTTTCTCGACTCACTTGGGCAGGTTGAAGACCTCCCTGTCATCAAGGTTTATCCCGCCCATGGTGATCCCTTTTCAAATCTGAAGGCAAGGGTGGAAGAAATCAGGGAACACCACAGGGAGCGAAAAAGCCTTGTGTTTGCATCCGTCAAAGGAGGCCCGAAGACAACGTATCAGATATCTCTTGATATCTTCGGACGAGACTTGCCTGAATTTGATCAGTTCTTGGCCGTCAATGAAACATACGCGCACTTGATTGAGCTTTTGGAAGAGGGTCTCATCAAACAGAAAAAGTCAGGACATCATCTAATTCATTCTGTTGCTTAGCCTATTCTCGAAATCCGCCGCTCTTCCCCGAGGTTGAAAACCCTCTTTCATCATTTCCCGGGTTTCGCTCCCTTTTTCTTTGTCTTTCCGGAAACCTGCATGATTACCCGTCTCTGCCTTGGCCGGTTGTCAAAATCAATGAATACGATCTGCTGCCACGTTCCCAATTGCAGACGCCCGTTGATCGCGGGGATGGTTAAGGATGGACCCAGAAGGGCCGCTCTTACATGGGCATGTCCGTTTCCATCACCCCATCGTTCGTTGTGGTGATAGTATTTGCCCTCAGGCGCGAGGTTTTCTATTGCCTCCTTCAGATCGCTGACGGCGCCGTGTTCATATTCTATCGTCGTTATGGCGCCTGTAGAACCGGGAACGAAGAGAAGTACCTGGCCGTCTTCCAGATTTGTTTCAGCAACCCGGTCCAACACCTGGCGGGTCAAATCTATAACATCAGTATTCCCCGACGTGGAAAAAGAAAGGTCAAATGTTGTCATCTTCACAGCCATACATGCCATCCTTTCATCTGTAATAAAAAATCCCGATCCTCTCTATCTTCACGATGTCTCTTTAACTGATAGTAGATATAAGAATTGTTTTCACCTCATGTTAGTCTCAGCGTTTTCGTTATATGTACGGGAAGACATGCTTTTGTACCATCTGAAAGTTTTTCTTCACCTCGCCAGCGCCGTCTATAACGTTCATGTGGCCTGGGAAGAGTGTATCTACGTCGAGCTTTGAAAGGGTTACAATGCTTTGCTTCAGGTAGGAGCCGCTGCCTCCCGCGAAATCTGTTCTTCCCACATTCTGATAGAAGATTACATCCCCGGAGAAAAGGGCTTTCCGCGCAGGCCAGTACAGACCTATGGAACCTGGTGAATGTCCCGGTATGAGAAGGATTTCAAATGTTTCGTCCCCCAGGGAAATCTTGCCTTCTTTCAGGAGGAGATCGATGCGTATGGAAGGAGGGTTCATGCCGAACAGGTTATACAGGCTGGAACCGGCGCCATTCAAAAATTCCATCTCCGTTTCGTGGAGGCCAACTTTTGCATCGGAATCATTAAATAAGATGGACCCTTCAAAGTGATCGGGGTGGGAATGGGTATTGATGACATATTTAATTGCACTTTTCTCTATCCCGTCCTGTTCCATGCTTTCAAGAAGGTTAGGCACATATCCCTTCAATCCGGGATCAACAAGGACGTTTACATGGCCGCCAATATAAAAGCTATTACAGTTATTTTCAAAAGAGTCTGTCCATTCATAAACATAGATGTCATCCGAAAATCTCATAGGTTCTCCTTTTATTTATCGTGTTGGATTTTGCGATAGAGGGTTTCATCGCTTTATTGGTTCATATTACTTCGGAGTAAATTTACTTGCAAGTACAATGTATCCAGACGGTACCGCAGATTTTCCAGCTAAAGTCGCACAGAAACGGGAAATTTCCCCTGACGAAAAAAATGTTGACAAAGGCTGACAATGGTTGTATTGTACAACTATGAAAAAAAATATCGACTGTATGAACAGGGATGTTCTGTCCCTCGTATCGGAGCTCTGCCAGGTCGTTCGTTATTGCCGTCAGGATGCCATATTTTGTGAGGACGTGACTTTTACCCAGTTTCTCATACTCGATGAGGTTGCAAAAAAAGAGAAGTTGAAAATGTTGGAACTTCATCATATCCTCGCCGTTGATAAGAGCACAACTACCAGACTTGTGAACCCGTTGGTCAGGCAGGGACTGATTGATCGCAAGATATCTGACCATGATTCCAGGGCTGTGAATTTGATATTGACACCGGCAGGCAGGAAAGTTCACAGAAAAGTGTGGTTATGCCTTGAAGGTTTTGTCGGCGCTATTGAAGGACGAATTCCCGAGAAGAAAAGGAAACTTGTGTATGAGGCTGTGAAGCTTTTTATCGATGCTGTAAAAAAATCTTCGTCAGCCTGCCCGTGTAGTGAGTAACCCTAAAGGAGCAAAAAAGTGTGTCACCCTGATTGTAACATCGGAGAAAGCCAATCCAGCAAGAGCGGAGTGAAAAAAGTCCCATTTGTCTTTCCCGTAATTTCACAACTGACGCAAACAGGTGAGATTCAGGTGGGCCTCCACAGTCTTAATCAGCCATTCGTCGTTGGTTCAATCGAGACACCCGTCGGTGCGGCGCCAAAGGTCACCTCTGTCTTAACATGGCAGGATAACTGGGGGACAATAAAGGCCCGCTGGGGTGTAGGCCGTATGGACTACACTGTTGAGCCCGGTCTCTATGCCCTCGGGAATCCGGACAATGAATCACAAGTGCTCGTTACTGCAAATTACAAGATGAGTTTTGACCGGCTCCGTGAAGCCCTTCCCGGACGGCACGCCTGGCTCTTGGTTCTCGATACGAAGGGAATCAACGTCTGGTGTGCGGCAGGTAAGGGTACGTTTGGGACCGAGGAACTGGTACGACGTATAAGGATGAGCGGATTGGATAGTTTAGTCACCCACAGGGAATTGATCCTTCCTCAGCTCTCCGGCCCCGGTGTTGCCGCCCACCTGGTAAAAAAATTTTCCGGTTTCAAGGTTAAGTACGGCCCCATCCGGGCCTCAGATCTGCCTGCCTATTTAGAAGCCGGTCTCATAGCAACACCGAAGATGCGCATGAAAACCTTCACTCTGCGTGAGCGGGTAGCCTTAATCCCGATAGAGCTTGTGGCAGCATTCAAGGCAGCTATTCTTCTCATGCTCGCCTTCTTCCTTCTCGGCGGCCTGGGCGGGCCCGCAGGATACTGGGTAAATGCGATGAATTATGGTTTTTTTGCTGTCGCTGCCATATTGATTGCAATCATTTCCGGTGCTGTCCTGACGCCGATCCTGCTCCCTCTTCTTCCCGGCAGGGCTTTTTCGCTCAAGGGTTGTACCGTCGGTGTAGTTGCAGCATTCGTCCTCCTGATAATGAGGAATCCCGACCTCACTTTTTGGTCAGGAAGGCTCGAAGCTCTGTCATGGCTCTTGCTGATACCGGCTTTAGCAGCATATATGGCCATGAATTTTACCGGCGCCTCAACGTACACCTCCCTTTCGGGAGTAAAAAAGGAAATGCGATTTGCCATACCCCTGGAGATCGGCGCTGGCGTTGCCGGTGTTGGTCTCTGGCTGGTGTCGCGTTTTATCGCGTAGGAGCTTGCAAATGGAAAGAATGACCTATCTGAAAGATGTGGTGACGCTCGAGCTCAATGAGGAAAAATGTTTCGGTTGCGGCATGTGCAGCGAGGTCTGCCCCCAGGCGGTCATTGCTATAAATGGCGTAGGCCGTGCATGGATTCAAGACAGAGACGCCTGCATGGAATGCGGGGCCTGCAGCCGTAATTGCCCTACCGGGGCGCTTTCCGTGCAAGCAGGTGTGGGCTGCGCTGCCGCAGTCATAAACTCCATGCTGGGCCGAAGCGACGCGCCCTGTTGCGGCCCGATAGAATCCTGCGGGCAAACCGGGGATCAGAAGAAATCCTCATGCTGCTGATTGCTCAAGGGGTCTGTGAGTCCGGATTCCGCTATGGATTACTGTTAGTCAGCAGTATCTATGAATTACGGAGACCACCAGTAACTCTAAAGAATTTCTTGAAACATAAGTTACTTTCCAAGCCTTCAAAAATCCCTTGACAACGTCGGATCAATCTTCGAACATACAACTGCATTTAAAGAATTTTCGTTACTTCGTTACGCCCGCAAACTAACTGTCTCAATTGCTCTAACCATAAAAATATTGTGTCATATATTTTATAAATTTTCTCATGAAATCAACGAAGAAAGATAATCCCCGAAGTACAAATGTCTATCACATAACATACTCCAGGGAACACAGCGTAGGCTGCCTCTATTTCTGGGGCTGTAATCTCCGGTGCAAACTGTGCCTCTTAAAGAAGGAGGCCTTTGATTGTCACCTTCCGGAAACACGCTTACGTATCTACGACCCGTCATACGAGAGCGAGCGCCCCACCCGTTTTCTGACGCTACGAAAACTCCTGCTCTTTCTTGATCCTCTATCGTTAAAACAGATCGTCCTCATGGGTGCCGAACCGGTATGCGACCCAATATTGCCCCGGATTCTGGCTTCTTTGAAGCATTCGAAGGATTGTTCTTTTGTTCTTCTTACTAACGGCAGAAAATTCCCACCCCTGTCGATGGTGGACGAGGTTATTTTCAGTATCAAAGCTATAACGCCGGCACTGCATCGGGACTATACAGGTGTTGACAACAAGGTTATATTGCGGAACTTCACTGAGATCGCCGCATCGAAATCCGTCTCGCTTCATGTTGAAACTGTTTTCATACCAGACTACGTTGATGAGGATGAGGTGCTGAGGATCGCTGATTTCATTGCGTCCATTGATCGAGCGATTCCGTTCAGGATAGATGCTTATCTCCCCATCCAGGGATTGCCATGGCGGGCTCCGCAGGCGCACGAAATCCAGTCATTAGCCGAAAAGGCAAGATGTATGCTTCCAAACACTTCTTGCCTTTACGGTGATGAGGGCAAAACAGAACTGGCCTATGAGGTGGAAAGGATATTCTGAATCATAAGATAACAGGAGGTTCATTATGAAACCGCAGGATCGGATTAACCATCTGCAGAAGAAGCTTGGAGACCAGGATATTGCAGGCGCTCTAATCTTTTACTCGCGAGACGTCTTTTATTACACGGGTACTGCACAGCCTTCTTACCTCGTGATTCTACCTGACGATTACCGTCTGTTCATAAGAAGTGGCTACGATTTTGCCCGCAACGATGTCTTTATAGACAAGGAAAAAGTTGAGGAAGAACGCCGTTTTGATAACATCTTCAAAAAGATTTTTAACGCTCTCGATGAAGGTACCCGTCGTATAGGCACTGAATTGGATGTTCTGACAGTAGAGCAATTGGGTCAGTTCAAGAAGGCTTTCCGTAATTGCGATTTCGTAAACATCAGTCCCGTCATTCTGGAACAGAGAAAAACAAAAGACCCGGGAGAAATAGAAAAAATCAGAAAAGCCTGCGAAACCATTCACCGGGGTCACGAGGCTGTCCTTGCTGTCTTGAAGGAGGGCATCACCGAGCTGGAGCTCGCTGCCGCTGTCGAGAACGCGCATCGCCTGGCAGGGCATGAAGGCATATTCTTTATCCGGCAACCGGACTTTTTTATGAGCCGCGGACCGATTTCTTCGGGAGAAAATCTTTTCAAGACGAGTGGCGTCGTCTATACGATCACAGGTGTGGGGCTTAGCCCATCTGTACCGGCAGGCCCTTCACGAAGAAGATTATCCAAGGGTGATTTGGTCATGGTAGATATACCCGTAATTGTTGAAGGCTATCATGCAGACCAGACGAGGACCTACTGCCTGGGGAAGGCAAACGAAAACGCCATGTCCATGTACGTCGATTTAAAGACCATAGCCGACCATCTCATAGCTAGTATGAAGACGGGGATGAGGTGCAGTGACATCTACAGGATGGCCGTCGAAAAGGCATCGGCCCTTGGCAGAGAAGGTCAATTCCAGAGTTTCGGTGGGGGAAAAAGGTCGCGTCTCATAGGCCATGGAATCGGGTTGGAATTGAACGAACCGCCCATTCCCTCAGAATACGATAAATCCCCGATAGAAGATGGCTATGTCATAGCCCTGGATATGCACATGCTGGACGAGTCCGTAGGAGTCGTCAAGCTGGAGGACATGATTCTGATCAGAGAGGATGGAAATGAGATTTTGACGAAAAGTGATCGCGGACTCTTTGAGGTATAGAGATGATGTTTATATTGGAACGCATCATGCCCGCCAAATATAAATGGTCCAGTTTACTTGCTACATGAGTTCCTTTTCGCTCATACCTACAACCCGCTCGATTTCCGCCGTCTCCTATCCTTTTCTTCCAGACTGCCTTGCTCTATTTGAATCGCAGGATCTGACCATATCTTTCATGGAAAGCAACGAGCTAACGGATTTTGCCTCTCGCCAGCGAAGCAAATATGCCGCCGAAACAGAGCAGACTAAGGATGATTAAGGCGCTGTGCATACTTCCCATGAACGATGGATACTGCTCCGGCGTGATAGGAACGTCTCCTATGTGAAGCGCGAAGATCAGCATCACGATTCCCATGCTCAACATCTGCCCTGTGATGCGCATCGTAGCCAGAGTTCCGGACGCGACACCATAAAACTGCTGTTCTACGGAGCTCATTATGGCATTGGTGTTCGGCGATGAAAAAAGAGCGAAGCCTAATCCCAATATAAAAAGGACGACTACAATGAAAAGAATGGATGCCTGATTATTAAGGAGAAGCAAAAGCCCCAGGCCGAAGGCGGTGAGGCTCATCCCCGTGGAGGCGACGATGCGCGGTTCCATCCTGTCGGAAAATCTCCCGGCAAAGGGTGAAAAAATAGCCTGTACGACGGGCTGAGCAACGAGAATTACGCCGGCATGGAGGGGACTCAACCCTTTGATATATTGAAGGTAGAGACTGAGGAGAAAGGACACGGCGAAAGTGGCGCTGTAATTGATCAGGGCCGCCAGATTCGAGAAGACGAAGATTGTGTTATGACGAAACAATGTGATGTCGAGAAGAGGATTCTTTACCTTTCTTTCCCGGAAGGCAAAGATAATAATCAAGACCAGGCCAAGGACAACAAGCCAGACCCCGAGAGTTCGTGTCAGCGAAGAAAATCCATACATTAAAGCCGAAAGTGCGGCCATATACAGGAAGGCGCCTCTGAAGTCGAAATGTTCGTCGCTTGCTTCGGCCCATTCCGCTTTAATCTTCCAAAGCATGAGGATTAAGATAGTCACGCCGAGTGGAACATTGATCAGGAATATACTGCGCCAGCCGAAATGTTCAGTAAGAAAACCGCCCAAAAAGGGACCGGCAGAAAGTCCCAGATAGACGGAGGCGACATTGATGCCAAGGGCACGGCCTCTTTCACCCGCCGGAAAGACGGAGGTCAGAATGGCAATTGACGGCCCGAAAATCATGGCTCCACCAACGCCCTGGAGGAGCCTGAAAGAGATGAGGGAGTATGAGGAAACGGCAATAGCGCAGAAAAAGGAAGACAGTGTGTAGACAACTAATCCGATAGAGAAGACTCGCTTCCTTCCCCAGATGTCGGCGACCTTCCCGATAGGAACAAGGACTGTAGCGGCAGCAAGCAGAAAGGAGTAAGCAACCCAGCCCAGGAGGACAGCGCTCATGGAGAATTCCCGGCCAATGGACGGGAGGGCTATATTGATGGAAGATCCCATGAAGGGAGTAAGAAAAGATGCTGCCGTCGTAACAAGCAGGGTGACCTTCTTGCTCACATCGGAAGCCTTTTCCATGTTACTACCTTCAGCCGCCAATTATACCCTCCATAAACGATGAAGGCGCATGCGATCAGGATATTCTAACTTTGAGGAGGGAGAAAGTAATCTATGTTTCCGTTAAGATCACTCGTATTCCTTCGGCACCGCGCAGATCATAACCATGGAATTCTGTTTTGACCTGTTTTTATATTGATGTTTTTCACCAGGCAGTACGATGGCAAAATCCCCTTTCTTCACAGGACGTTCTTCACCGCTTTCCGTAACAACAGCGCCTTCACCTTCTATGATATAATTCAGGTGCTCAAAAGGGTGGGTATGATAAGGGGTGTGACCACCGGGCATGATCGTGAATACCCTGAAAGAATAAACAGGTGTGCCGTCAGATTTCGATATGGGCACCTGCTTCAGTACATCCTTAACCCCTTCCATTGCCATCTTTGTCTTTTCTACCTCATCGAGACTTGTAATTCTCATGGATCACCTCCGGGATAGAATAATACACATTTGGTCAAAGCTCCGGTTAGTATTTCATATAGACTTCACAGGGGTCAAGTGATTATATTTTTCTTCAGTTGCAAGGTCACGGCGCGCCCGCAATTCTGAAAGCCCGCTCGGTAAGTTCCTTCGGCATGAGTTCTATTTTCATCTGTCGAGTAAGTTCCGGCACCCCCAACCATTGCCCCGATGCCGCAACTACAGTTTCAAAACTGCCATCGCTATTAACAATGGCCAACCCGCCGGAAGCCCAGAACAAAAGCCTGGATCCGGCATTCCCTCTTACTTTGTCACAGCGACCGAAGGCAACAACCCTCTCCCCGACGCGGATATCTCGATAAAGGGTGTAAGAGATGCGAACAGTTACGGCGCCGCTCGCAGAGGCCATGAAGCCGGCCCATCCCATCGTTTCATCTAAAAGAGCCAGCGATGCTATAGGATGGATGATATTGTTTCTTTGAAAGAGGTAAAAGGCTTCGCTATCCCGAGTATCGAAGCCGACCGTGGAAACGACTATTTTTCTTGATGACTCATTACTATCCAAAAAATGGAAGCTCCTTTTGAGCCCGGGGTGACTGCGCCCTACGCCACAGACGAAACAATTCTTGTAATGTGGCAGCGGCATCAGTTGATTCTCAATATCTGAAATTCCACCCGGGATGTATGATGCAACAAGGTCTCTCCTGTGAGATGCGGCGTCTCTGTATCTGATCGAGGCCGAAACATATGGAGACAAATCCCGCTCTGCAGATATTCTACCCACTGCTCCACCCTCTGCCTCTGAAACCTCGACGATCAGGCTGTCTCCGATCTTTACACTTGATCCTCCCATGCGAAAATCTGCTGACAATGGATAAAGAGACTCTGCATTTTGCGGATAGTTGCCAAGCATCATGGCAAGCTCCATGATTGCCCCCATGCCAATTCCCCCATGAGGTATTCCGACCCATCCTTCGGTACACAAGTCCATGAGAAGTCCGGCACGCACGCATTTGCCATCCTCATGAACATCAGAATCTCCGAAGAGGAATGTCCTGACAAAATTTCGTGAATCTCTGTCGTGCGGGGAACTGGAGACTTCCGGTGAATGTTGAGACGTCATATTTCTAAACACCCCTGCATCTCTTTAAGCAAGGCATGGAAAGTATATCCATTTGGACCGCGCGAATTGCCAAGGGGGCTGCTCTCTTACGGCGAACTGGAATATTCTCCTTTAGATTCAC
>CAITLA010000079.1 GCA_903893135.1 uncultured Syntrophaceae bacterium
CAACTTGATTTATTGCACAGGAGTATAATCGAATCAGTTGAAACCGGTATTATGACAATCAATCTCCAGGGCAGGATAAAATCTTTTAACAGGGCCGCTGAGGAGATTACCGGATTCACTTTTGCAGACATGGAAAATAGAAATATCGTGGAAGTTTTTCCAGGCTTCGCCCAGGTACAGGAGAAGGTTAGGGGAAATGATGACAAATACTCTTCGAAAGACAGATACAATATAGAATTTGCCCGTGACAATAACAATAAGCTTATATTGAGTTGCCTGGTATCAACCCTCAAGGGCAGTATGGGAAAAAGGATAGGTGACATTGTAATCTTCCAGGACATCACCTCTCTGATAGAAATGGAAGAGGCCTTGGCAAAAAGTAAGAGACTGGCCATTATCGGTGAAATGGCGGCTGGTCTTGCGCATGAGATGAGAAATCCTCTTGCCTCCCTGAGCGGATCAATTCAAATTCTGAAGAGGGATCTTCAACTGAATGCTGTAGATGAAAAGCTGATGCACATCATTCTCAGGGGTAAGGATCAGTTGGATCACGTCATAAAGGATTTTCTCTTGCTCGCAAGACCTGCGCCGGGATATCGGGAAACGGTTTTTATAAAAGATATTATCGAAGGCGTGGTAGAATCTATTCAGTATCTGCCTGACTGGAACACTGATATTAGAGTTCGTCTTGAACTCTCGGACAATCTCAGTATTTATGCGAACAGGACAGAAATAAGGGAAGTTGTATGGAACCTTGTCATAAATGCCGTTCAATCTATGCCTGAAGGCGGTGAACTCTCTGTGGAAACAAAAAAGATATATGACGGTGCAAACGGTGAATCTCTTGAGATGCAGGTGAGTGACACGGGTTACGGCATTGATGAAAAGTGTCTGGATAGGATATTTGAACCGTTTTTCACAACGAAGGAGAGAGGAACAGGCCTCGGTCTTGCCATAGTCAATAGAATCATTGAAGGATACAAGGGAAGAATTTTGCTCAGAAGAGGCATCGAAAAAGGGACAATCTGTACGGTTTCTTTACCTTTGATTGGATGAAGCAGTTAATTCGCATGAACAAACGATTTTCTTCACAAGGAGAACGTGTGTGGCAAAAATTCTAGTAGTAGATGATGATGAGGGGATAAGGGAATTTCTCGAGATCATGCTCACCAGGGAAGGTTATGATGTAACAACTGCACCTGACGCAACCAAAGCCCTGAACCGATGTAAGAAAGAAAACTTTGATCTCATACTTACCGACTTAAGGATGCCCAAAGTTGACGGCATAGAATTTCTTAAGGCAGTTAAAGATATTTCTCAGGAAACGATGGTGATCTTAATAACAGCGTACGCATCTCCGGAAACGGCTGTGTCCGCCATGAAAGAAGGTGCGTATGACTATGTGGAGAAAGGTTTCGATATAGAAGATATAAAAAACATTATCAGCGGCGCCCTCGATAAAAAGGGTGTCAAAAGAGAAGACGCTTTGTTCATCAAGGAAGTGGAGGATGCAGTATCCTTTGGAAATATGATTGGAAAGAGCAAAGGAATGCTCAAGGTTTATTCGGTCATTAGAAAAGTGGCGGAAACGCCGACTAACATCCTAATCTTAGGCGAGAGCGGAACGGGCAAGGAGCTTGTCGCCAGGGCCATTCATGAGAACAGCCAGAGAAAGAACATGCCTTTTGCAGTGATTAATTGCGGTGGCGTTCCGGAAAGCCTGCTCGAAAGCGAGTTGTTCGGTTACGTGAAAGGCGCATTTACGGGCGCCTACGGAGACAAATCGGGGCTTTTTGAGATTGCACGAGGTGGAACCATATTTCTGGATGAAATCGGTGACTTACCACCACTTCTTCAAGTAAAACTTCTTAGAGTCGTTCAGGAAAAGACTTTTAGAAGGGTAGGGGGAACGGAAGAAAAAAAGGTGGACGTCAGAATCATTTCGGCGACGAACAAGAATCTGGAAGAGAAAGTTAAGGATGGCTCCTTCCGGGAGGATTTATATTTTCGGCTGAATGTCATACCGATTAACATTCCCCCTTTAAGAGAACGGAAAGAGGATATACCTATCTTAACGAGGCATTTCATTGAGAAGTGCTCAAGGGAATTAGGTAAAGAGGTTAAGACTATCTCGTCCTATGCAATGGACCTTCTCATGGAGTATCCATTTCCCGGCAATGTCAGAGAACTGGAGAATATTATCGAGCGCAGCGTTGCCATGGAGACATCTAATATAATCCTGCCGGAGAATCTGCACATGTCGGTAAACCTGATGGAGGTGAGTAGATTTGCGGATGCTGACATACCTGTGTGGTCAATTCCCTCTGACGGTATTAACTTGAATGATGAAGTGGCAAAGTATGAGAAACATCTGATAGAAGAGGCCTTACGAAAAGCCAAGGGGTCCAAGACCAAAGCTGCCGAGATGCTCCAGGTAAGCTTTGATTCATTGCGTTACAGGATTGAAAAACTTGGGGCTGGATGAAATTAATAAAGAATTTTTCTTGACACAGGTCTGGATTAGCTTTATAAGTCTCTGTACGTACTAGAATAAAAGATTGGAATAAAGGACATGACACGCATACAGGCAGAAAGTTTTTTCGTTTTTTTTGGCTTTTTTAGTGGGGTCTGCCTGCCGCGCTCATGACCTGAGATTTACTTAAAGGTAGCCGTGGGCAGACCAAATACTGCCGACGGCTTTTTTTTGCAAAAGGCCGTGGATTTTCCAGGCCTTTTTTATTTTGATGGAGGATACGGATGATAACAAAAATTACTGCAATTATCTGTTCAACCATAACGGGGCTGATTATTTGTCTCTCTAATTCAGCGGTTGATGCCAAGACAATAAAGGTT
This sequence comes from uncultured Syntrophaceae bacterium, assembly GCA_903893135.1. Classification (GTDB taxonomy): domain Bacteria; phylum Desulfobacterota; class Syntrophia; order Syntrophales; family UBA2185; genus Fen-1135. The sequence continues at coordinate 2,854 of CAITLA010000079.1, forward strand.
GGGGCGGCAATAAACATGACCGGACCTGCGTCCTCGTGGGGACAGTTCCATGCAAAGGGGCAGCAGGATTATTTCCGTTACGTAAACGAGGTGAAGGGGGGCGTCGGCGGAAACAGGATTGAGATGATCCTTGTTGATACAGGATACAAAGTCCCGGAGGCCGTAGCTGCCGCCAAGAGATTTGCCATCCAGGATCAGGTTGATATGATCGCTACATGGGGAGCCGGAGAGGGCTTGGCAGTCAAACCGATCATTCAGCAATACAAAATCCCCACTATTAATTACTCGACAAGCTGGGAGCTCCTTGAACCGCCGGTAAATTACATGTATCTGCCCTTTGGGAGCTATCGGATGGATAGTTATGCCATACTGGAATATATACGCACCATCCACAAGGGAAAGGACGCGCCGAAGGTGGGTCTCCTCACATACAACAATGCCTATGGCCGCTCCATTCACGAACCTTGTACAGAATACGCAAAAAAAATCAATGTGACTATAGTGACCATTGAAGAGTTTCCTCCCAAGACTGTGGATTTAACCACCGAGTTGCTCCGTTTGCAGAAAAAAGGCGCGGAATACATATTCATGCAAATGCTTCCTGCGGCCATTGTCACGGCTTTTAAGAGCGCAGACCGTATCCATTATAACCCCATATTCCTTGGCACATGGACGTCGACGGACCCGGATTTCTTCAAGCTTGGTAAAGGCCTGATAAGGGACCGGCTGCGTATCCAGTTTCCGGGAGGCGTTCCCTCTGACAAGAATCAGGGCATTAAGGTGATGACGGAACTGTGGAACCGTTACAGAACGGTTGAAAAATTCGATGCATCGTACTGGGAAGGTATAGTTGTCGGCATGATCATGGAGAGGGCATTTATCCGGGCCAATGAAAAATTCAAAGAGATAAACAGAGAAACAATCAACAAGGCAATGGAGTCTTTTAAGAACGAGGATTTCGGCGGCATTGTCCCAAATATTACGTATACGCCAAGTGATCACGGGGCATCATTCAAGGCGAGGATTGTAAAAGTCGGCGAAGACGGCTCCTTTACCCCTTTGACTAATTTCTTCAACCCGTTAAAGGAAAAGATTAAATTATTGAAATAACAGCTTTGGATTTATGAAAGCATATCGGGGAAAACCTGGCATATTCGATTCGCAGAGTCCGGTAGAGAAGGCTGCAGAGCTTGAGGTAAGAAACCTTTCCTTGAGCTTCGGCGGCGTCAAGGCGCTCAATGACGTTGATATTTCTGTGCGTACAGGAGAACTGCTGGCCATTATCGGGCCGAATGGCGCCGGAAAGACGAGCCTGCTAAATTGTATGACAGGTTTTTACAGGCCGCAAAGCGGCCGCATTGTATTTAACGGAAAGGACATAACACATCTCCCCCCTCACCATCTTGTCCGCATAGGCATTGGCAGAACATTTCAAAACATTGAGCTCTTTCCGGGTATGACAGTCTTGTCCAATATGCTTCTTGCGCGCCACAATCACTGTAAATATGGAATTGCCGGTGCCTGTTTTTTTTCACCCTCTATACGGAAAGAAGAGGTTCATCAGCGACGTGTCATAGAAGAGTTGATAGATTTCCTGGAGATCCAAGCCATCAGAAAGAAGAAGGTGGGGTCATTGCCCTACGGTTTGATGAAGAGAGTCGAACTCGGTCGTGCACTTGCCTTAGAGCCCGCACTATTGATTTTAGATGAACCGTTCGCGGGAATGAACCTGGAAGAAAAGGAAGACATTGTGCGTTTCTTAACAGAGATGAACCGGGCATGGGGTCAAACGATGATTTTGGTGGAGCATGACATGTCCATAGTCATGAGCATCTCCCAGCGGATTGTGGTCTTGAACTTTGGAGAGAAGCTGGCGGAGGGAGACCCGGATGAGATTCGTAAACATCCGGAGGTCATCAAGGCATATCTCGGTGATTCTGCGAGTGCATAGAAGAAGGTGTATGCGTTGGTAAATAGAAAGCAAGCCGATGATGGAGAGCTGGCAACGGTCACCCAGTATACGCTGCCGCAGATCCTCATGAGACAGTCGGAGCGGCTTGGATCCGAAGCGACGGCTATTCGTGAAAAGGCGTACGGCATCTGGCAGACTTATAGCTGGCTGGATTACTACCACTATGTGAAACATACGGGCCTCGGCTTGAGCAATATCGGGCTAAAAAGGGGGGAGAACGTCGGCATAGTCACGAACAATATGCCGGAATGGCTCTTTTGTGAAATCGGTTGCCAGTCCGTTGGCGGGGTATCGCTTAATCTATTTACCTCTTCTGTGCCAGAAGAATTGTGTCATGCCCTCGGTCGCATTAAGGCGGCTTATGCTGTTGCGGAAAACCAGGAACAGGTCGATAAGCTGATTCAGACGCGTGAACGACTATCCCACGTTCGCCGAGTCATCTACATAGATCCGACGGGTATGAGAACATACAGGGATAATCCATGGCTTGTAAGTTTTTCCGATCTATTGGAGATGGGTGAAAAACTTGACCGTGAAAATCCGGATTTATTCCTCAAGGAATTGCAGAAGGGCAGACGCGATAATGTGGCAATTATGATACAGACCTCCGGCACCACGGGGATTTCCAAACTCGCCATGCTGTCCCATCGCAATATCACTGAAATGGCAAGGAATTGGATAGAATCTTTACCCGTCACTTCCGGCGATAACTGGATCTCAATATCTCCGCCTGCTTGGATTGTGGATCAGATGTGCGGAGTCGGCGTGGCACTTTTGGGTGGCATGACCGTAAATTTTCCTGAAATGCCGGATACGATAGACGAAGACTTTCGTGAGATAGGCCCATCGATTATCATCACGTCATCCCGATTCTGGGAAGATCTGGCCTCACGCATTATGGTGAAAATGGACGACGCCGGCTTGATCAGGCGTAAGCTTTTCTCTATGTCAGTAGAAATCGGAAGGAAGGTTGTCGAACTGCAATCGAAAGGAGAGGCGGTCCCCGGTCATCTAAATTTACTTCTCCGTATCGCATCAATCGGAATATACCGGCCGTTGCTTGATAGAGTTGGATGTGCAGGTTTCAAGAGCGCCTTCACAGGTGGTCATCCCATCAGTCCCGATGTGATTCATTTTTTTCGTGCAATCGGATTGAATCTCAAGCAGTGTTACGGCTTGACCGAGGCAGGGGGGATATTCCAGGTCCAGCCAGATTCCGAAATCAAGCTCGAGTCGGTGGGGAAACCCTTGCCCAGAACTCTGGTTGCGATTGGGGATGATCAGGAGGTTCTGGTACAGAGTGATTCAAACTTTGTCGGCTACTATAACGATTTCAGAGCTACAGAAGAGGCCTTTAGCAGCGGTTGGCTCAAAACCGGCGACGCCGGTTACATAGATAAAGATGGTCATCTCGTTATCATCGGGCGTAAAGGAGACATTATAAAAAACAAGGATGGGGCAGCGTTTTCACCGGATTTCATAGAGACGCGTCTCAAGTTCAGTCCCTACATCAAGGAGGCCGTGATGTTCGGCGAGGGACGCCCTTATATCACTGCACTCATCAATATAGACATGGGTAATGTGGGGAATTGGGCTGAGGAGCGCATGATTCCGTACACAACTTATATAGACCTCTCGCAACAGGCGGCGGTTGAGGAGCTGATACTCAATGAAGTGAGAAAGGTGAATAAGAATCTGCCAGACCTCATGAAGATCCGTAAGTTCATATTGCTCTATAAACTCCTCGATGCCGATGATGAAGAGCTGACGCGAACGGGAAAAGTGCGCCGGCGATTTATTTATGGCCTATACCTCCAGCTTATTGAGGCCATGTATACGACGGGCAGGGATGAGGTTGATGTTAAAACGAAAATCCAGTATCGGGACGGTCAGATTGGTGAAATTGAAACAAGAGTCAGAATAATTAATATAAATTGAGGAATAGTGTATGAATTTTTTTCTTCAACTTTTTATCAATGGTATAAGTATAGGGTTCCTGTATGGCCTGTCCGCCATGGGTTTTGTCATGATCTTTAAGTCTTCCAGTGTTCTCAATTTTGCCCATGGAGAATTGCTTGCCTTGGGAGCCTTCTTTTTCCTCGCCATGGTAACATGGGTTAAATTGCCGATAGCTGTCGCATTCCTGGTAACCCTTGCTGGTTGCTTTATCCTGGGGTTCATCATAGAGCGCTTCTTTTTGCGTCCCCTTATCGGCGAGCCCCTGATCTACGTAATAATGCTGACAGTGGGACTGGCGTCTATGTTCAAGGGCCTCATGCTTCTTGTGTGGGGAGGCAATCTGCAGACGTATCCTGATTTTCTACCGGAATTCCTCGGTATAGAGTGGGATGTGATTAATATACCGCCGGTCTATACGGCAGCCCTCGTAATCGGGACAATGTTCCTTATACTCTTTGGATTATTCTTTAAATATTCATCGCATGGCATATTCATGAGGTCTGTCGCTGATAATCAAAAGGCAGCCCTCTCGCTGGGCGTTCATGTTCAGAAGGTCTTCGCTCTATCGTGGGGCATTGCCGCGCTCGTAGCCGGAATGAGCGGCATAGTCCTGGGTATTATAAACGGTATTAACGTCCACGATCTCAGCGCCATCGGCCTCAAAGTCTTCCCTGTCGTTATCCTGGGCGGACTGGACAGCATTGGCGGGGCTATTATTGGCGGTCTTATCATAGGACTTCTTGAAACGTTCACGGGAGGCTATATTTCACCGTCGCTGAGTGATGTTATACCATACATCATACTCGTATTTATACTCATGGTAAAGCCCTATGGACTTTTCGGTCTGGTGGAAATTGAAAGGGTATGAGTTTACGATGAAAAGATTGCACTTCCACCCATGTGGCAATTATAAGGAAAAATACGAACAGGAGCTATCCATATTTGATACGGACTTCGGCAGGCTGTGGTCGGTGATAGGCATATTCTTCCTCTTTGCTATTCTACCTTTCATCAGCAGTCCCTACTTCCTTCATGTTCTGAACATGCTGGGGATAGCATCAATTGCAGCGATTGGGCTGAATATCCTTATCGGATATACAGGGCAGATATCTCTCGGCCACGGGGCCTTCATCGGAGTCGGGGCCTACGCTGCCGCAATACTGGCGACATCGGCAAACGTTCCTTTTCTTCTGACCCTCCCTATGGCAGGTTTGATCTCGGCCATGGTAGGCATGATCTTCGGCATTCCCTCGGGGCGCCTCAAAGGCCTTTATCTCACGATTGCAACACTTGCAGGCCAGATTATCATCGAATATGTCTTGGTCCACTGGGAAAGTATGACGAAGGGCACTATGGGGATAACCATACCGCGGCCGAATATTTTCGGATTCGAGTTAAGCAGTGACCGGAGTTTTTTCTTTCTTATTTTCTCATGCCTGGTGGTCATGATGTGGATCGCGGTCAACCTCATACGGACGAAGTATGGAAGGGCCTTTATTGCTATTCGCGATAACGATAGGGCTGCGGAGGGCATGGGGATTCCGCTCTTCAGATATAAGCTCCTTTCTTTTGGAATCAGTTCATTTTATGCCGGCTTTGCCGGCGCGATATGGGCTTATTATATGGTCAGTATCACGTCTGAACCATTCACCCTGGGCCTTTCCGTAGAATACATCGCTATGGTAATCATCGGAGGGTTGGGAAGTATCTCAGGCTCCATATATGGAGCAGTCTTTATAACCTTTTTAAATGAAATTTTGCGGTGGCTCACGGGTATTATGATGAATATAGGCGTAATCACGGAATCCGGTTTGAATGTGGCGCCTTTAAGAGAATTCTTCTTTGGAACATCCATAGTTCTTTTTATTCTCTTCGAACCGCGGGGACTTGCTGAGGTATGGCGTATCATTCGTTCCAACTTTAGGCTATGGCCGTTTGCTTACTGAGGCATTCTCAGATGACTGACGCTACTATTCTTGAGATCAACAATATATCAGTTGTTTATTCGGACGTAATTCAGGTCCTCAAGGGAGTCTCTCTTGTTGTTAAGAGAAAGTCCATCACGTCGCTTATTGGGAGCAACGGCGCAGGCAAGACGACGACGCTGAAAGCCATATCGGGATTGCTTAAGCCGGAAAACGGCAGGGTGACGGATGGAACAATAACGTACGACGGAGTACCCATCCAGAATAACGCTCCAGAGATAATCACGCGTAAAGGAATAATTCAGGTTTTGGAAGGACGTCAACCTTTCAAATATTTGACTGTGGAAGAAAATCTCATTGTCGGAACGGCTATCCGCTGGCAGAAGCCATATAAAAAGGACCTTGAAATGGTTTATAATTATTTCCCTGCCATATTGAGACGGAGAAAGATGCTCGCAGGATACTGCAGCGGGGGAGAGCTTCAGATGATTGTCATGGGAAGGGCGTTGATGGCGCATCCCGCCCTCTTGCTCCTGGATGAACCATCTCTGGGGCTTGCTCCCATGGTTGTGAGGGAGATATTCGAGATTATAAAGAAAATAAACGAAGAACAGGGGACGAGTATTGTCCTCGTGGAACAGAATGCCAATATGGCCCTGCAAATTTCTGATTACGGGTATGTAATGGAAAATGGCAAGATAGTTATGGAAGGTGCTGCAAAAAACCTTGTTGAGAATCCCGATATAAAGGAATTTTACCTGGGTCTGGGCGCGTCAGGGGCAGTAAAATCGTATAAGGACGTTAAGTCATATCGGCGTCGAAAAAGGTGGCTTTAGCTTGACAATAACTTCCTTTCAACGGAGGGAATCCATATGCCGGACTATTACGATCGCAGAGAATGTATTCCTCAGGAAGAGAGGGAACATCGGAAGACATTGCAGATACTGGAGATGCTCGCGTCAGGGCTACGGAAATCAAGCCGGATAAGAAAAATCTTTGACGATCTCGGGCTTCATCACGACGAAATTAAAACATTGGCCGACTTCCAGATCCTTCCCGTTATTTCGCGGGAAAAATTAATCCAACTGGAAGCGATGGATCCTCCTTTCGCGGGACTGAGCAATGCGGATGAGGAAATTGACAGAATCTTTATTTCTCCCGGTCCGGTATATGAACCGCACCTCTCGGAGAACGATCATCTGTGGGCAAGAGCTTATCATGCAGCCGGTATCGGCAGGGGGGATGTCGTTCTCAATGCCTTTTCCTATCACATGGTAGCGGCCGGACTCACCTTCCATACAGGATTAAGACGCGTGGGCGCCACGGTCGTCCCATCAGGGACTTCCAGTTCACAACTCCAGGTCCAATTGATGCGTGATCTCTCTGCGACTGCCTATACAGGCACTCCCAGTTTCTTGCTGAGCATAATAAATAAAGCCCACGAATTGGGTTATGATTTCAAAAGAGATTTTAAGATCAGGCGCGCGTGCTTTGCTGCAGAGCCTCTTCCACCGTCATTGCGGGATAAATTCGAACGGGAATACGCCATTGATACGTACCAGATGTATGGTGCAACTGAGGTCGGGGACGTATCATTCGAATGCTGCGAAAAGAAAGGCTGGCATATCTGTGAGGAAGTTCTCGTGGAAATTGTTGATCCCGCCACAGGGAAAGGGGTGCCGCCAGGCATGCTCGGTGAAGTTGTGGTAACTCGTTTCAATAACATTTTTTTTCTTTTTCGTTTTGGCACGGGCGACCTTTCAAAAATCATAGAATCTCCCTGTCCCTGCGGCAGGACTTCGTTTCGCATGGACGGCATTTACGGCCGCGTGGGTGATGCAGTAAAAGTCAGGGGGCTTTTTATCGCCCCGAGTCAGCTAAATAGAATCAAAGAAGCGTTCGGTCATGTGAGATTTCAGTTGCTAATAACCAGAACTTCTCATGAAGATATTCTAACCGTTCGGCTCGAACCCAGAGAGCCTGCGGTTGATGCGGCATCCTTGGCTGAGAAGTTCAGCAAGTTATTCAGGGATGAATGCGTGCTCACGATTGATCGCCTGGAATTTCTGAATCCCGGCACGATAAAAGAAGATGACAAACTGGTTATAGACGAGCGCCAGTGGAAATAAGTAAATTGCGCAGCAAAAAATGCTTTTCACGAATTGGCGGGCAGGGACATATCTTTCATCTTAAGCTGTATGTCATGCGCCCCGTTCCAGTTATTGATATGAGGCGTGAAGGCGATATCGATAGCAGGCCCTGAGAGAATATTGAGAAGATGACCTTTGTTGAACCAGATGGAATTGTAGGACATGCCATCACCCGACAGACGCATACATAAGTGGTTATTGCCCACTACGGACTGGGAGGTGACATTGATATTTCTCACGCAGAGGACCGGTTCAGGGTTACCGCTGCCGAAGGGGGCAAGTCTCCCGATCTGAGATACGAGTTCGTGGGTTATTTCACTGAGACTACAGATGGCATCGATGTTGGTTTGAGAAACAAAATCCGAAACGCCAATCTCCCTACTGATAACCTCTTCCAGCATGCCGGAAAATTTTTTGATGTCTTCTTCCTTGATCGATATCCCGGCCGCGTACCGGTGTCCTCCATAAGATAACAATAAAGAATCACATTCTTTCAAGCCCTCATATATGTTAAAATCGGCAACACTTCTTCCGGAACCCTTGCCGATGCCGTCTTTGAGACTTATCAAAATAGTGGGCCTATAATATCGATCTACCAGTTTTGAAGCTACTATACCAATTACACCCGGATGCCATTTCTCTGACGCAAACACAAGTGATCTTACTTTTTCCGGATCTATCGTTCGCTCGATTTCGTCGAGTATTTCTTTTAGTATATTCCTTTCCATGGCCTGTCGCTTCCGGTTATAGATCTCAAGATTTTGAGCGATTAACCTGGCCTCCTCGATGTCCTCGGTTAAGAGAAGCCGGACGGCCTCGTTTGCAGATGCAACACGACCTGCGGCGTTAATCCTCGGAATCAGGCAAAAGGAAGCCTTCCCGGAGTCTATGACCTGATTTTCGACGCCGCAAATCTCCTTTAATGCCCGCAGCCCGACTCTCTTGCACTCTGTGATCAATTCCAGACCGATTTTCGCAAAGATTCTGTTCTCGTCCACAAGGGGGCAGATGTCGCCGATGGTACCCAGGGCGACAAGGTCAAGGTATTCGCGCAGATTCGGATATTTTTTGTTTTCCCAAAAACCGTCTTTCCGAAGTCTTCCTCTGAGAGCAATAAGAAAATTAAAAACTATGCCGACAGCGGCAAGATGCTTAAAGGGGAAATTGCAGTCCTTACGATTCTGATTGATTATTGCCACGGCGTCGGGGAGATTCTGGGGAACTTCATGGTGATCCAATATAATAGTGTCTATGCCGCAGGAACGCGCATAGGATATCTGCTCATGATCGGAGATGCCGCAATCGACGGTAATAAGCAGAGTAACACCGTCAGCCTTCATCATGTCAATGGCAGGTCCGTTTAAGCCATATCCTTCCTTGATACGATCAGGGATGTAATATGTAACTGTATGATCGATATCAAGGAGGAATTTAAGAAGCACGGCCACTGATGTTACGCCGTCCGCATCATAGTCACCATAAACAACCACTTTTTCACGATCATTGATCGCCCTGATTAACCGCTGAACGCCCTTTTGCATGTCCTTCATTAAGAGAGGGTTGTGCAGATTATTCAAGGAAGGATAGAGGTATCTGTTGGCGTCGTCGGGCGTCAGTATA